>NZ_JBAKHL010000120.1:0-9325 GCF_036902715.1 Micromonospora sp. CPCC 205546 | reverse complement strand
CGGGGCATCGGGTTTTGGTCGATTTGCTGTCTTACCTGGAGCCTCGCCCTCATCGATCCCCGGGCTACGCACACCGCCCCTGACCTGCAAGATCAGGATGAAAAAGGCTCAAGGTTGGCATTCCCCTGGTCGGTATCCCCCTCACCGTCGTGCTGAACCGCTACACGACGCTGGTCGCGGGCCGGCACGCGCGAGCCGTCTTCCGTAACGAGGCGCGGGTGATCGAGCTCGCCGAGAGGCTGAGCAGCCGGAGTCAGCACCCGCAGCTGATGCTGTGGGTCGCGTGGCTCGTCATCACAGCAGACAACAAGATCGGCGACGATGAAGCGCTGCTGATGAAGCACCTGGCGCGGATTGTCCGCGATCTGCATGGGGTGGTCGATGATCAGCTAACCAACGTTGTCGACATCGACCCCGACGATGTGTGGAAGCGTCTGGACGCCGAGCCCGGGGACCTGACCGAACTCCTTGACGTCGCCAGCCGGGTGGCCACGGTAGACGGCGACATCACCGCACGTGAGAAAGAAGTCATTGCTCAGCTTCATGACCGCTGCCGTCGAGCCTGACGCCGCCATGCCTTATTCCTGACCGACTCCGACTCCATAAACAGTGGGCCGGCCGGTACCTCGACGCGGCCGTACGCGGCGCACGCGCCACCGAAGTCGCCGGCAAGATTGCTCACTCTGGCCACCGTGATCACGGTCGGTGTTGGGGCGGATGCCGCGAGCGGAGCTCAGTCCGGACCGATGGTCGAGGTGACGAGGTCCAGGCCTTCCTGGGTCACCTCGGCGAACCACTCGGCCTTCTTCCGGCGGCGACCACCCCCGCCCGCTTCGACGATGACTGTCGATGCGGGCGGAGGACCAAGCATGTCCAGAATCGACGCCGATACAGTCAGTCGGACGGTAACAGGCATCACCTCGGTCATCTCGCCCGTCAGCAGAACGAGGTCCTCCGCCGCTAACGCCTTGCAAAGTTTGAGCGAAACCGGCCCACTACGCTCGGGAACGGCCGGGCCACCCGAGTGGTCGAAAACCAGTTTCGCCAGGCAGTAGGCCTGATCGAACGGTAGTCGCTTGTCGATGACAGCGATCTGATGGGCGGCAACGTAGGCAGGTGGTCCCCCTGCCCGAGTGGTGGTCATGAGTACCTCATCTTTGATGGTTGTAGCCTGATCGGCCGTCAGACAGATTCCGATGCCGGTCAGCCAGTACCGGCGGTCGCTGCCGGAACGATGCCGACCCAGGACACGAGGTAGATGTCGTCCTGGATGATCGCAGGTAGGGGCGCTACGGGTGGCGGTGGTGTGAGGCCGAACCTGGTGGCGAGGTCTCGTAGTACTTCGATTTTCTCGCGGGTCGGGGTGTCTGGTGTGTTCAGGACATGGCGCACTTCTCGTTGGATGCGTAGCACGTACGGCGCGTTGAGCTGGGCGGCGAGCGGGTCTTGGGCGTCGCCGAGGAAGGCGCCGTGTTCGGTGACGAGCGCGGCGGCGTCGCGCATCACACGTGGGATCGGCGGGGCGAGGTTGGCTGGGTCGGTCTGTACGGTCCACTTGGCGTAGATGTCGGCTTGGGCGGCGGCCCACGCGTCGAACGCAGCCTGGTACACCGTCTCCGGCAGGTGGGCTGAAGTTTCCGGGCTCCGCGGGTCGGCGTGGGCGAGGCATGACAGGGTGTCGTCCACCACGTACGGGACCTGGGCCCCGTCGCCGTTGGGGACATGCTGGACGGTGAGGTCGGGGTTGAGTGGGACGTAGCGGTACCACGGCTTGGGGTGATCGCCGATGCGGGCGCAGAATACGATCCCGGGCTCCGCACCATCGCGGATCATGCCGGTTCCGCTGCCCCACGGCAGGGCCATAACCCGGTCGCGGGTGCCCCGGTGTTGGAAAGCGTTGGCCAGCTTGCGCCGGTACTCCTCACCGGAGAGCGCGGCGTTGCTGTCGTCGTCGAACAGCACCGCTTCCTCGCGGCGGATCTGCTGGATTCGTTCGCGTGTTTCGGTGATGACTCGTTCGACCGGATCCACCCCGGGTAGGACGTGGCCGATGCCGACCGCTGCGGCGGCCTGCTTCAACTTGCGTTGTAGGCGTTCTTCGAGTCCCAGCAGCCGGTCGAGGTCCTCGTCGGGGAAGAAACAGCGCATGAACACTTCACGGTGTGGGGAGCCGATCCGGTCGATGCGGCCATGGCGCTGGACGAGCCGCATCGGGTTCCATGGCAGGTCGTAGTTGATGATGTGCCGGGCCTGTTGAAGGTTCACCCCCTCGGCGAGTACGTCAGTGGTGATGATCAGGTCGTAGGTGTCGTCTTCGACACCTGTACCGGCGGTCATCGGCGCGAACCCGATGATCACATCAGCCCTGTCTGCCTTGTTCGATCCGGAGACCACCGCCAGCCGGTCCCGGTAGGCGCCAAGCCGCGGGTCGGTGGACACCAGGCTGTGCAGCGCCCGGCGGAGGTGATCGGCGGTGTCGGCGAAGTAGGTGAACACGAGAACTTTCCGCTTGTTGCGGATGTCCTGATCACCGACTCCTTCCTGTTCGGCGTCGCGGCTGACCGCCGCGAGTTCGTCGACCAGGGCGTTGACCTTCGGGTCCCGGTCCCAGCGCACATTGCGGACCCGTTCATGAAACCGGGCAAGGAGGTCCCGGTCCGCCTCTACCGCTTCACGAAGCCGGGTCACGTCGTAGTCGGCCGCGTCGGCAACACCATCGGTGACGTCGAGTGAATCGATGAACTCGCCGATGTCGTCGCTGTCGGTTGCGGCCCATCCCCGTAGCGCGTCGCCGGTGAGGACGAGACCGGAGTCGAGCGCGGACCGGAACCGATCATGCGAGGTGATCATTTTTGCGACGGTGCGTTCAAAGGCATACGACGATGACTCGAACCGCTTCAGCAGGTTCGACCGGAGCAGCCCCGCATTCTGCGCCTCGTACTGTTCGGTCTGCCCGCCGATGCGGAACCGCGACGGCACGTAACGCGCCATCGTGAGCACCGACCCGGGGTCAGCGAGGATCACCCCGGCCGAAAGCGACTCGTTGAGAGCTTCCTCGGACACGTCCGCACCAAGCGCCGTGGCAAGATCGTCGAACACGTCGGGCAGGACCTCGTCGAGGTCGTAGTCCACCCGCACGACCCGCGGCGTCGGAAACGTGATCGTCTTCTCGACGCCGTTGATGACGACCTTGTCACCGACGTAATGGTTCTTGACGAACCGGCGTGTACGCCGTACCGCGACCTCGTCGAGCACGTCGAACAGGTGCTCCGGGGACAGGTCGTCCGGGTTCAACGCCATCGCCCGCTGAAAATAGCCGCGCAGCGAGGGTACGCCGACGTCCGCGAACGCCGCATCAGACGGCGCGAAGTAGGAGATCAGGTTATGCATCAGGCTTCCTCAGACGTGGAGACGCCGCGCTCTCGTGTGAGTGCGCGGCGTCGTGAGCGGGTGTTCGGTGCTTCGCCGGATGTCGGCGGGAGGGTGACCGTGGGCCTGGCACTGCTGGTGAGGCACGGACGGTCGACGCGGCGGCTGCGGCGTCCCGGGCCGGCACCGGTGCGGGCGAGGGAGTTCTGGTAGGCGGCGTCGTGAACCCGGTCGCGCTCTGCGGGCATAAGCAGGTGTGAGCGCAACGTACGAAGCGAGGGATGTTTCTTTGGGTGAGCCGGCCGGCCCTCGATCGGAGCGGCCTCCACCGGCGCAGCTCGCGGCACCGTCGCAGTTGGTGGGCGATGACGTGTTGTTGCGCGAGTCGGTCGAGTGTCCGGAGCGGTTCGCGACGCTGTTCGACCGGCATGCTGTGGCCGTTCACCGGTATCTGGCGCGCCGGGTCGGTAGCGCGGCTGACGACTTGCTGGCTGAGACGTTTCTGATTGCGTTTAGGCGGAGGTCGACTTATCGATCGCAGGGCGTTGATCCGCGGGCCTGGCTGTACGGCATTGCCACGAACGTGCTGCACCGGCAGGCGCGGCAGGAGGAGCGTCGCTACCGCATGTTGGCCCGGTTGGCCGCCACCACCAGCGATGTGATGTCGAGCGACGATGAAGCCGTCGAGCGGGCGGACGCGCAGGCCCTGCGCCAGCAGTTGGCGGTGGCTCTGGCGCGGTTGAAGCGCGGGGACCGGGACGTGTTGTTGCTGACGGCGTGGGCCGGGTTGTCCTACGCCGAGATCGCTGCGGTGCTCGCCATACCTGTTGGCACTGTCCGGTCCCGGCTGAACCGAGCCCGACGGCTGACTCGTGAATCTCTCAGCTCGGCGATGATCAACGAGGAGTTGCTATGAACGATCTCGAATTGCTGCGCGAGCATGGTCCGGACGCGCCACCGGTGTCTTCGGCGGCCCTGTCCAACGCTCGTCACCGACTGATGGCCGAGATGGCCCCGGCTGCGCCGGCCCGCCGTCGGTGGGGCTGGAGACGCGCGAGCTGGGCGCTTCAACATCGGCGGGTGGGCCTCGGCTTCGCCGTTGCTGTCGTGGTCGCCGCGGCGGCTGGCGGTTCAGTCGTCTTGTCGGAGCATCGCGCGCCGGCCGGCCGGCCAACGGGCGTGCAACTCGTAGCGTTCGATGCGCCGGTGTATCCCATCGGGCTACGGCCTCGCCCCGCTGGCCTGGCGGCGCCGACCTTCAGTGGCGGTGTTGCCCGCGACGAGCAGGGCAACGACCGGCCGGTGATGACGGCGGTCTTCCAGGCGACTGATGGCGTCAGCGATGTCTACCTCGGCGTCGGCGATCGGTATGTGCCCCAGGACGCGCCTGAGCGGGTCCGGTCCGTCTCGTTGCAGGGCGTGCCCGGCTTCGTGGTCAAACATGATGCGCAGTCCGGCACGTCGGTGGTGCTGAGTTGGCAGCGCCGGCCTGGCCAGTGGGTCACGCTCACCGGCCATGGTCGCTTCGGCAGTGAAGCGGCGGTGCGGGCGCTGGCCGCGACTGTGGCGGATGATGCCCAGCCGGTGCCGTTGCAGGTGCGTCTCGCTCCAGCGGGATGGCGGTTGGCGGCCTTCAAGGACAGCAAGATCGTGACCCTGCGAGATCCCGACTCCGTCGAGGAGCTCAGTGTCAATCTCGTCAAGGCTCCCGAGAGAAATCTGATGGGCTTGGTAAGTGGCGCGAAGCGGGTGAGCACGGTGCAGGTCAACGGCAGGGAAAGCGAACTGGTGCAGACGCTCAACGGGTGGTTCCTGCAGGTTCCGCTGCCCGACGGGACTGCCTTCCACCTTCAGGCGCCAGCGGTGTTGACTGGCGAACAGGTCGTGGCCGTTGGCGCCCAAGTCATCGTCACACCGCACGCTCGTTGAAGCGGCGGGGCCGTGGCCGAGGCCATGGCCCCGCCTATCTGCACCTGACCTGATCGCCGCTGAGTCGCGGCAGCCCCTGCTGTCGCAGACAGGCGCATCGGGGGTGGTGACGATATGGGATCGACGCGGGCTGGAATCTAGGGCCGGGCCAGGGTGCTCGCGGCAGGGGTCTCGAGAAGATCCGAGCGGTGATGTTGGTGCGTCAACCGCTGTCGCCTCTCGACCTGGGGATGCCCAGCTGAGTGACTGGTCGACGGCTGAGTCGTTCGGCTTCTTCGCGCTTGGCGCGCAGGAAGGTGAGGGTCAAGTCGATTCCTTCGACTTCACCGAGCCAGTGCTCTCGTTGGGCGTGCTGGCGGCGGGTGAGCAGGTCTTTTTCGAGTTCGCCGAGACGGTCGATCATCTTGGGGTTGACGTGCAGCATCGGGCAACGGATGCAGGCGTGTTCGTGCTGGCAGGGTGTGCCGTAAGGGCGTGAGCAGGAGCCGAGTTCGACCTTGCGTTTCTCGAAGTGCTCCTCGAACTCGGCCCATTCCTGGTCCGTGACCGGCTTGTACTCGTCGTCGGGACGGGTTTGGCGCCGCTGCTGGAGGTGGGCCTGGTAGTGGCGGACGACGTCTTCGTCGAAGACAGCGACGTAACCGCGGGTGGTCTGGATGTTGAGGTGGCCGAGCAGGGCGGCGCCGATGTGAATCGGGAGGCCGCTGTTGACCAGTTCCGTGGCGAAGATGCGGCGAAAGTCGTGCGGAGTGATCCGGAGATTGGTGAACGCCGGGTTGTAGGCGGCGATGGCCGCGCAGACCCGGCGTAGTCGCAGCAGGATTGTGCCGCCACTGATGACGGCGGGAGTGCTGCCGTTGCCGCGCTGAAACAGGAAGGGCAGCGGAGCGCTCCAAACCTTGTCGTGTGGGTCGAAGCGTCGCAGTAGCGGGATGGTGCGCCCACTGCTGGTGTGTCGCCGGATGATGGATGCGATGACGTGGAACAGGTCGGCGGACATGGGGATGACCCGCTCGCGGTCGGTCTTGGAGGGTGTGACGACGAGCAGGGCGATGACTTCGCCGTTGGCCCGCTGGTATTGCCGGACGCTGAGGTGGGTCAGTTCGCAGAGCTCTTCGATGCGCAGTCCGGAGTGCCGCAAGGTTTCGACGACGGCCCAGTCCCAGAACGCTTCCTCGGCTTCGATCTCGGTGTTGAGGAGCCGTCCGCTGTCGATGTCGATGGCCCTGTTCGCGGCCTGGCGGCCGGCGGTGAGCTGCTTGCGGTCGGAGTCGGTGATGGTGCGGCGGTAGCGGCGGCCGTCGAGGCTGAACTCTTGTCCGTCGGGAACGGTAGGAGCGTGGGCAAGCAGCCGAACGGCGTGCTCGCGGCGAGCCTCGACGTGCGCGACGAGCACGGGCAGCAGCGGCTGCCGAACGCGGGTGCGTCCTGCGGCGCGTTCGTTGATCCGTCGGCGCCGCGCCCCAAGGCCACGGATGTCGGTGGGAGGCACCGGACAGGGCGCGACCCAGGTCCCCCACCGCTCTGGCTCCTCAACGGCCCAGGTGTGCAGGTCGAGGTAGAAACTGCGGACCCCGATGATGATCGTGTCGGCGCTGGCCCGGGGCGTGCCGTCGTCACGGAAGTTGATCTGCTGGCGCCAGGTCGCGTAGACGTCGGGGTCGATGCGGAGGTCGGCTTGGTCCGGGCAGAGTTGCTCGATCTTGCACCAGAAGTGGTAGGCCAGGTTCAGAATCAGCGTCGTGAGGGTGGAGTAGTCGGTGTCGGCTCGGCGGCGGGTCGCGTAGTCGATCAGCAGTTGCCGCACGGCCTGGTCGCGGATCGGATACCGGTCGATGATCTCGGTGACGGTCTGCTGGCCGCGTTGCAGCGCTTCGCGCATTGTCTGCGGCGCGGTCGGTGGAAAGTGACCCATCTGATGCAGCACGGTCCAGGTTCCGCGGCCGATGAACTGGTTCGCGGTCTTCTTGCCGGGCGCTACCACGGCTCGGGCTTTGCGGTTCTCGTGGGCCAGGTGGAGCACCGACTCGGCAGTGACGTCGGTAAGGGCGACGCCTTGGACGGTGAGCAGACAGCACAGGTCCGCGATCGCGTTACTGCGATGCTTGTGGGACATCGGATGGGCGTTGACGTGCGCGACGTACCGGTCCAGCAGCGGATCAGTCTGCGCGGCGACGAAGTGGATGTTGTAGCCGGAGAACGGGTGGCGACGGAACGCAAGCAGGCTGGGCTGCACGACGCGCAGGCAGAACAGTTGGCGCACCCCGAGCGACAGCCCATAGGTGGCCGAGATGCGGTCATCCAGTGACTTGGCGCTGATCTCGCCGCGCCCGAGAGGGCTGAGGTCCCACCGCTGCTGCCAGGTGTCTCCGGCGAATTGCACCAGGTACTCCAACAACTCCCGGGTGGCCGCCAGCCGCTGCTTGCGGCTCTCCTGCTCGCCCGGACCGAACGTGCCGGCGAGACGGGCGATGTGAGTGGAGGCGGCGCGGGAGAGGTCACCGAACGGCCGAGGCGGCGTGCTGGCAACCGCTGGCGCGGCCCGCATGGTGCCGGAGACGAATCGGCTGGCGAAGCCAAGCTCCTCGACCAGCGGGCCGTGGCGGTGATGGCGGTGGCTGTGGGCGGTGGTCACCTTCGTCTCAGGCACCGAACACCGCCTGAACGTCGGCGGGGTCGTAGCCCGCGCTGTAGACGGCTGCCGGGCGTGGCCGCTGGTAGTGCTCGGCGAGCTTGTCGAACAACTCCTCGACCCGGGTAACTAGATAGCGTCCCGTGACCCGGATGTCGGCGTGCCGCAAGATGGCCTGGACCTCGGCGAGAGTGAGCGTGCCCCCGTTGGCCATCCGCGTCGCCGCCGTATGGCGCAGATCGTGCAGCGTCCAGTTGGCGCCCAGCCGCTGATTGGCGCGCTGCACGATCCGCCGCAACGCCGAGTACGCCAGCGGCCGATCGGGGCCTCGCCGGGTCCGCCAGACCGCTTCGCCAGCGGCAGGCGTGCCGTACTGCTCGAAGTACCTCGCCAGGTAAACGAACGCCTGGGGAGATGCCGGCACGACCTGCCGCAACCGGGTGCCCTTGGACACCACCCAGATCCGCTGACCCGCCCAGTCGACGTCATCAACCGTCACGCCGAGCAACTCGGCAGCCCGGGCACCGCTAGAGACGAAGAACTCCAGCAACGCCCGATCCCGGTCACAGCTCATCGCCGCGAACAGTTCATCCCACAACGGGTCCGGGATCGAGCGTGGCGGCTGCTCGGCGACGCGCTGCCGCAGCCGAGCCCGACCATGCTGCCGGACAGGCTCCAGCGGGCTTCGGTGCGCCAACGCCTGCCGTCGCTGCGACGCGACCGGAACTGGATTGACGACCGGCCCCCGACCGAAGTGCGCGTGGTAGCTGTAGAAGCCGCTAACAACACTGAGCGCATGATTGATCGTCCGCGGCGCGTAGCCGCTCCGGAGACTCTGCTTGCCGGTGCGCACGTTCACCGCGCCCGGCTCCGACGCTCCCGGCGCACGACGCCGACGTTGCGGATTCGCTGACGACCGGAGCCAGGCCGTCATGACGGCGACCTCAGCCTCCGTCGCGCGCTCCCACGCCACCTCCAGCGCCCACAGCAGCCGAAACCAGCGCAGCAAACCAAAACCGTAGCTACGGCACGTCAGCCGACTGCAATCACCGATCGCCAAATCTCGCAGATACGCGCCCACGGGCTCGACCTCGATACCGGCGGCGTCCAAGACGACGACCGGCGGATGCACCCGGCCGCTCGGTACAACCGAACCGACCTGCGGAAGCCCACATCGGCCCTCCATTAACAGACTCCGTAGATCCACACCCAGCTCCTTGATCGCGGCCCTGAACACCGCCATCAACGAGGAAGAGACGGTGCAGATAACTCAACATTGCCGCCGTGCCATGCCCTGCTCACCGGGGAGTGTGGATCTAACGGTGTTTCCGGCCTGACCCATCGGGCGTTGTGCCTGGTGAGGAGGGTGCCGTGATGACCGCGACACTGAACGAC
>NZ_JBAKHL010000119.1:0-9390 GCF_036902715.1 Micromonospora sp. CPCC 205546 | reverse complement strand
GGCGCCGCGCCCGCGCGGTCCACCGCCCCGGCCGGCCGGCGGGCGGCACCCGCGCCGGACCCGGCCGGTGCCCGCAGCGCGCTGGCGGTCATGTCGCGCCGCGAGGAGGGTACGGCGTACCTGGCCGGCTGGACCGCCCGCGACCTGCGGGTGCTCGCCGCGAGCCTGGAGCTGCGCGGCGTCGCCGGGCTGCGGAAGGCGGAGCTGGTCGACCGCATCGTCGAGCGCACCATCGGCTTCCGTCTCGTCTCCGCCGCCATCCGCCGGCTCTGACCGGCCAGCGGGTCGCCACGCCCACCGACGGGCCCGGAGCCGCTGACGGGCGCCTAGGCTGGCCCCGTACCGCCGGGTCGAGGAGGTCGTGTGGACAGCTGGGTCGCGCTGCTGCGCGGGGTCAACGTCGGCGGCGCGCGGGTCGCCATGGCCGACCTGCTCCGGCTGGTCACCGGCCTCGGCCACCACGACGTGCGGACGTACCTGCAGAGCGGGAACGTCGTCTTCGGCAGCACGGTGCGCGACGCCGACGCGCTGGCGCGGGGCATCGAGCGGGCGATCGTCGACGAGCTGGGGCTGACGGTGCCGGTGCTGGTGCGCAGCGGCCGGGAGCTGGCGGCGGTGGCCGGCGGCAACCCGTACGCCGACCGGGAGGACGACCCGACGCGGCTGCTGGTGATCTTCCTCGCGACCGCGCCCGACCCCTCCGCCGTGGCCGCCCTGACCGCGCCCGACGGCGAGAACCTGGCGTTCACGGTCACCGGGCGCGAGGTCTACCTGCACTATCCGGACGGCGGCTACGGCCGGTCGAGGTTCACCAACAACCACCTGGAGAAGAAGCTCGGGGTCGTGGCGACCACCCGCAACTGGCGGTCCGTGCGGGCCCTCGCGGAGCTGGCGGCGAGCTGACGGCCGCGGGCGGAACCGCGGCCCGTCGCGCCGGGTTCAGAAGTGGTACGCGGTGTGGTACTCGGGCACCACCACCCGGCTGCGCGGGGAGACCCGGCGTACGGCCGCCACGAGCCCGTCGAGCCGCTCACGGTCCGCCGGCGCGATGGGCACCGGGTTGCGCAGCGCGGTCTCGAAGTTGTCGAAGTGCACCGGCACCACCACCTTCGGCCGGTCCAGGGCATCGAGCAGCCGCTCGGCGTAGCCGGCGGTCACGGTGCTGCTCGGCAGCGCCACCATGGCCACGTCGGGGGCCAGCCCGGTCAGGTTCCGCTCGGCGAAGTCGCTCGCGCCCATGAAGAACACCGACGGGCCGCCGGCGACGCGCAGCTGGTAGGCGAGGGTGTCCCCCTCGGGCAGGTCGGCGATCGTCTCCGGCTTCGCCGGCGGGCTTACCCGTACGCCGGGAAAGGCCATCGAGTAGGACCTGTTGCGGCTGTGCAGGGAGCTGACCACCTCCACGGTGTACGCGCCGAAGTCCAGCACCTCCCCACCCCGCACCGGGCTGAGCTTCTCCGACGGCAGCCCGTACGCCAGGCCGAGATGGTAGGCGGTGAGCGTGCCGACGGCCCGGGCGCCGGTGCGCTCGACGACGCGCGGCACGTCCATGTAGTGGTCCCAGTGGGTGTGCGTCACGAGCACCGTCTCGGCCCGGTCCACCAGGGAGTCCACGACGTCGGCGCGGACCTCCAGCCTGGTGGCCGGGTCGAAGGCGCCCCTGAACAGCCCGGTGTCGATCCGGCTGAGGAAGGGGTCGACCAGGACGGTCCGCTCGCCGATGTCGATGCGCCAGGCGGACGTGCCCCACCAACGGAAGCTGACCGGGCCGCGGCGCCCGGTGGCCTGGGCCGCGGCGAGCGGCGCGGTGGGCGGCGGTGCGGCGTACGCCGGCACGGTGCGGGCGGTGCCGGCGGCGAGCCCGCCGGCGGTGACCAGCGCGGTGCTGGCGGCGGCGTCGCGAAGGAAGTGGCGGCGGTCGAGGTTGGGCATGCGGAACTCTCCCCGTCGTGGTGCTGATCGGTCGGTGTCGAGCCAATCAGCCCCGCCCCCGCCCGGTCCAAGATCCAGGCCCGACACGGTCGATACCCACCGACATATCAGGCCAGCCCAGCGGGGTCGCCGGCACCGCGGCGCGGCCGGAAACTCAGCTGGCGCGCAAAGCCTCGACGGCGGCCCGGGCGGCCCGACCCATCGCCAGGTCCACGTCGATGCGGCGGGTGGCGAGCTGCGTGGCGCGCACGAAGACGGCGACGGCGTACCGGCCGCCGTCGGGGTACTCGGCCACGCCGGCCTCCAGGTGCAGGCCGGGCAGACTGCCGGTCTTGCCGGCCACCCGCACGCCGGGCGGGAAGCCGGCGGCCAGCCGGGTCCAGAAGAGCTGCCGGGCCATCCAGTCCCGGACCATCGCGCACGCCTCGGGCGGGCCGGCCTCGTCCCGCCAGATCAGACCGAGCAGCCGGGTGATCTCCCGGGCGGTGCTCGACGTGGTGTGCGCCGGGTCGAACATCCGCATCGCCCGGACCCGCTCGGGCGGCAGGGCGGGGAAGATCCGGGCGAAGTCCGCCTCGGTGCGCGCGCCGACGTCGGCGAGCATCGTCTCCACCAGCTGCCGGGGGCCACCGACGATCCGGGTACGCGGCAGCCCCAGCTCGGCGGCGAGCATCGGCAGCACGTCCGCCCCGACCCGGCGCAGCAGCAGGTCGGCGGCCGTGTTGTCGCTGACCGACATGGCGAAGTACGCGAGGTCGCGCAGCGACACCTCGGCGTCGTCGGCGCAGCCGGCGATCCCCCATCCACCGAGCCGGTCGTCGGCGGTCACGAGGACCCGTTCCCGGGGATCGAGCTGACCGGCGACGACCTGTCGGGCGAACTCCAGCACCAGCAGCACCTTGAAGATCGAGGCGATCACCACCTGCTCGTCGGCCCGTACCGCCACCTCCCGCCAGCCGGGCCGCCCTGGTGCCGCGCCTGCGGATCCGCCCGGCCCCGCGACGGCGGATCCTGCCCGTCGCGCGCCCGTCGGCCGCCCGCACACCGCGCCCGCGGTCACCGCCTCGGGGGCGTCGCCGGCCGCGTCGAGGTCGACGGCGTGCAGGCTGCCGACGACCCCGGCCTGTTCGAAGATCTCGCCGATGCGCTCTGTCGCCACCCGCGCACCGTATCCGCCGTCCTGGGCCCGCGTGGGGGCGCTGGCGTAGGGTCCGGCCGTGGACCTGCTCCGGCACCTGCGGCACTTCGTGGTGGTCGCCGGGGAGCTGCACTTCGGGCGGGCCGCCGAGCTGCTGGGCATGGCCCAGCCGCCGCTGAGCCAGTCGGTGCAGCGCCTGGAGCGGGAGCTGGCGGTCGAGCTGTTCGACCGCTCCCGGCGGCAGGTGCGGCTGACCGCCGCCGGCCAGGTGCTCCTCGGCGAGGCCGAGGAGCTGCTCGCCGGGGAGAGCCGGCTGCGCAACCTGATGCGGCAGGTACGCGACGGGGTGTCGGGGGTGCTCCGCGCGGGGGTGCCACCGGAGACACCCGCGGTGATCCTGCGGGAGCTGCTCGACCGGCTGGCCGGGCGCGCCCCCGGGCTCGACGTGGACCTGCACGAGCTGACCAGCGGCGAGCAGGAGCGGATGCTGGGCGAGGGACGGCTGGACGTCGGCCTGCTCCACCACCCCGTCACCGACGACGGGCTGCGCCTCGGCGCCGCCGTCGACGTACCGCTGGGGGTGCTGCTGCCGCGTGCCTCGGCGCTGGCCCGGGGCCGGGAGGTCGAGTTGGCGGCGCTGGCCGGCCTGGACCTGGTGACGGCGCCCCGGGCCACCGCGCCCGGCTGGCACGACCACCTGCTGGAGGTCTGCCGCCGGCACGGGTTCACGCCCCGACGGGTCCGCCCCGCGCGGAACCCGGAGTTCCTCTTCGGGCTGGTGCTGGCCGGCGGCGGGGTGGCCGTCGAGCCGGCGGCGACGGCCCGCCGGGAACCCCGGATCGCCTGGCGGCCCATCGCCGGTTCGCCGCTGGTCCGGCGCACCTCGGCCGCGTGGCCGCGCCGGGCGGCGCATCCGGCCGCCCCGATGTTCGGCCACCTCGCGGCGGAGGTGCTGGCCGACGGCTCGGAACCCCCGGCGCCGCCGCCCGGACCGGCCCCCCGCCCCTGGCCGGTGCTCTTCGACGAGCGGCCTGAAGCCGGTCCCACCGGCTGACGGCCCGTCGCCGTCCGCGTCACGGGCAGCCCGGCCACGCCGGCCGGCGCGGTCGCCCGCCCGCGAGTTCTGATCTGGCGGGCGCTGGCCACCGTCTCGCGCCTGTCGGGTGGGACCGGAGCCGGGAGGGGGAGACATGACGCCGCTGCGCCTCGCCGTGATCGTCGGCAGCACCCGGGAGAGCCGGACGGGCGACCGGATCGGCCGTTGGTTCGTCGACCGGGCGCGGCGGCGCGACGGGCTGGCGGTGACCGTCGTCGACCTCGCCGACCACGACCCGGGCGCGCAGCGTCCGGGTCGGGCGGCCGCCGCGGCCGGGTCGTTCGTCGCGCAGCTGGCGCGGGCGGAGGCGTTCGTCGTGGTCACCCCCGAGTACAACCACAGCTTCCCGGGCTCGTTGAAACAGGCGATCGACCACGCGTACGACGAGTGGCAGGCCAAACCGGTCGGCTTCGTGTCGTACGGGTGCGGTTCCATCGGCCTGCACGCGGTCGACCAGCTCCGGACGGTCTTCACCGCGCTGCACGCGGTCACGATGCGCGACGTCGTCGGCGTCGACCTGCTCGACGGCGCGCCGTCACCCTGGGCGGCCGATGAGTGCGAGCGGGCCGCCGACGTCCTGCTCGACCAGCTCCGCTGGTGGGGCCTGGCCCTGCGCGACGGCCGCGCCGCGCGTCCGTACGTCTCCTGAACGTGTGACACCTGAGGAAGGTAGGGAGCATGAAACGCACCACCGGCCCGGCCATCGAGGCCGAGGGCCTGACCCGGTCGTTCGGGGCCACCAAGGCGCTCGCCGGCATGGACCTCCAGGTCCCCGCCGGCACCGTCTACGGGCTGCTCGGCCCCAACGGCGCCGGCAAGACCACGGCGGTACGGGTACTGGCGACGCTGCTGCGCCCCGACGGTGGGCGGGCGCGCGTCTTCGGGCACGACGTCGTCACCGAGGCCGACGCCGTACGCGCCCGGATGAGCCTCACCGGCCAGTACGCCTCCGTGGACGAGGACCTGACGGGGCTGGAGAACCTGGTGCTCCTCGCCCGGCTGCTCGGGCACGGGAAGTTGGCCGCCCGGGCGCGGGCGGAGGGCATGCTCGCCGCGTTCGGTCTGACCGAGGCGGGCGACCGGCAGGTCAAGAAGTACTCGGGCGGCATGCGGCGGCGCATCGACATCGCGGCGAGCATCCTCAACACCCCCGACCTGCTCTTCCTCGACGAGCCGACGACGGGCCTGGACCCGCGCAGCCGCAACCAGGTGTGGGAGATCGTCCGGGCCGTCGTGGCGCACGGCACGACCGTGCTGCTCACCACGCAGTACCTGGACGAGGCCGACCAGCTCGCCGGCCGCATCGCGGTGGTGGACCACGGCCGGGTGATCGCGGAGGGCACCCCGGGCGAGTTGAAGTCCTCGGTCGGTTCCGGCACCGTCCACCTGCGACTGCGCGACCCCGGGCAGCGGCCGGAGGCGGAGCAGCTGCTCCAGGCGGCGCTCGGCGTACCGGTGCAGCTCGCACCCGATCCGGTCGCGCTCACCGCGCGGGTCGGCGGGGCCGGCAGCGACCTCGACGCCAGCGCGCAGGCCGCCCGCGCGCTCGGCGACCTGGCGCGCGCCGGCATCGTCGTCGACGACTTCTCCCTCGGGCAGCCGAGCCTGGACGAGGTCTTCCTGGCCCTGACCGACCACCCCGCCGTCGCCACCGACGAGCGGACCGACGAGCTGGAGGCAGCCCGATGAGCAACGCCACCACGACCGGGCGCGCCCCGTCCGTCTACGTACCATCGGCGGAGGCGCTCTCCACCGTCCTCGCGCCCGGCGCGCGACCGCCGCGGCCGAACGCGCTGGCGGCGTCGCTGACGTTCGGCTGGCGCGCGCTGCTGAAGATCAAGCACGTGCCGGAGCAGCTCTTCGACGTGACGGCGTTCCCGATCATCATGGTGCTGATGTTCACGTACCTGTTCGGCGGCGCCCTCGCCGACAGCCCGCGCGACTACCTGCAGTTCTTCCTGCCGGGCATCATGGTGACGAGCGTCGTGATGATCACCATGTACACCGGGGTCGGCCTGAACACCGACATCGAGAAGGGCGTCTTCGACCGGTTCCGGACGCTGTCGGTCTGGCGACCCGCCCCGCTGGTCGGCATGATCTTCGGCGACGTGCTGCGCTACGTGCTGGCGGCCGTGGTCATCCTCTGCGTCGGGCTGGTGCTGGGCTTCCGCCCCGACGGCGGGCTGCCCGGCGTGCTGGCCGGGATCGGCCTGCTAGTGGTCTTCTCGTTCGCGTTCTCCTGGGTCTGGACGTTCTTCGGCCTCGTCCTGCGCAGCGAGAAGTCCGTCATGGGGGTGAGCATGATGGTGCTGTTCCCGCTGACCTTCCTGAGCAACGTCTTCGTCGAGCCCGCCACGATGCCCGGCTGGCTCCAGGCGTTCGTGAAGGTCAACCCGATCACGCAGCTGGTGGCCTCGGTGCGCGCGGTCATGTCGGGGGCGTCGGACGCGTCGGCCACCATGTGGACGCTGCTGTGGAGCGCCGTCTTCGTGGCGGTCTTCGGCACGCTCACCATGTACCGCTACAACCGCCGCTGACCGTGCCGACGACGGGCGCCGCCACGGAGGTGGTGGCGCCCGTCGTCGCTGGTCGGCCGGCTAGGAGTCGACCCGGACGGTGGTGACCGTGCCGCCGGCGGCGGTGACACGCACCTCGGTGGTGCCGGCGGGCAGCAGCGCCGCGCCACGCCCGGCGTCGTGCCACCGCCCGGCGCCGACCCGGTAGCTCAGCGCCGCGCCCTCGGCGACGACGACGAGGACACCCTGCTCGTCCGGCAGCCGCAGCCGCACCGGCAGCGGCGCGGTCCAGTCGGCGAACCCGCTGGCCACCGGCTGGAAGGGCGCGTCGCCGTGGGCGAGCAGTGCGATCGCGCGGGCGGGGTCGTCGTCGTACTGGACGGTCTGCAGCAGCAGCAGCCGGCCGTCGGGGGTCGCCCCGTAGACGATCAGGCGGGGAGATTCTCCATCCCGGTGGGTGCCGCCGGGATCGACGTAGGCGGCGAGCGCGTCCGTCCCGTGCACGTTCCTGCCGACCCGCCCGCCGGGGTCGTCGCCCCACAGCCGGTCCGCGCCGGGCAACGTGTAGGTGACCGACCGCGGCTGCGGACTGTCCTTCCCGTCGGCGAAGAGAATGTCGCTCGCGTTGGCGATGTGGACGGCGGTCGTCGCGCTGACCGGCCTCCTAAACAGGGCGACGGTCACCCTGCCGCGCTGCGGCGGCACCGACAGCACGGCGGCCCCGTCCCGGAAGGCCACCGGCTGGAAGGTGCGCTCGATGCGGCCGTCGGCCGCGTACCGGAGCGTCGGTGAGAAGTCCACCGGGTGTCCGACGTCGAGCACGACCAGCACGTCGCGCCGTGGCCCGAGCAGCACGGCCTGTGAGTTGCCGTCCCTGCCGGAGTCGACGAGTGTCTCGGTCGTCATGACCCGCGGTCCGGCGGCGGTGGGCTCGACGAACGCGGCCAGGCCGACCTGGCGGGCGCCGTCCGGGCTGGACACCACCGAGTTGATTTCGGTCCGCTGCGCGACGTAGGCGGCGGGCCCGGCCGGCGTGTCTCCCGCCCAGACCACGTGCGGATCGCCCCGGAGGCCGTTCCCGAGTTGCCTCGCCCGATGCCGCCACGCCTCGCGAACCTGCCGCAGATACGCCTCGTCGCCGGCCAGGTCGCCGCGGGTGGGTCCGTCGAACAGCGGCGAGGCGACCTCCACCGCCGCCCCGTCGTCCCGGAGGTGAAGGGCGCCGCCCACGGGTACCGCCACCACGGCCGCGCACAGCGCGGCCAGGACCGCTCGACGCCACAGCAACCGGCGCCGCCCACCCCGTCGCACGTCGTCGAGCAGAGTCGGCGGGCCGACGAGGTCGTCGGTCACCCGACGCAGGACGCCCCGCACGTCACTCTCTTCGATGGTCATCGCGCACTCCTGGTGTCGGTCGGGACGGACAGGACGAGACTCGATCCGGCCAACGCCTCCCGGAGGTGGGCCAGGCCGCGGGAGGCGTGGCTCTTCACGGTGCCCTCGGAGCAGCGCAGCGCCCCGGCGACGTCGGCGACCGACAGGTCCTCCAGGTAACGGAGCACCACGGCGGCGCGCTGCCGGGGCGGCAGGGTACGCAGCGCCGCGACGACCGCCTGGCGCAGCGCGATGTCGTCGGCGTGGTCCCGGGCGACCCCGTCGTTGTCACCCAACGCCTGCTCCTGCCGCCGGGACCGCCACCGCCACCGGTTGATCGACCGGTTGACCAGGGCCCGCCGGGCGTACGCCTCCGGGGAGGTGCGCACCCGCCGCCAGCGCACATACACCTGCTCCAGCACCTCCTGAAGCAGGTCCTCGGCCGCGTGTCGGTCGCCGGTCAGCAGGTAGGCCACCCGCAACAGCGCCACCGACCGGGTACGGACGAAGTCGTCGAACTCCGCGCCATGCGCATCTCGCATCTGGCCCCTCCTGGTCTCTCAGACAGCAAGACACCGCGCGGGGCTGCCGGGTTTACCGGCCCTCGATGGCGACGATCGCCCGACGCCCGAGGGCTACAGGCGCCAGGGCAGCGGCTCGGGCGGGAGGTAGCGGCAGGTGCCGCCGGTGGTGACGGTGTCGCGCAGGTGGGCGGCGAGGCCCGGGTGGCGCTGGTCGAGCTTGCGCAGCGTGTCCCGGATGCGGGCGGTCACCGTCTTGCGGGCCCGCTCCGCCTCGTCGCCGAGACGGCGGCTGCGGCCGGCCAGCCCGGCGGCGGCGCGCAGCTCGGCGAGCAGGGCGTCGCGCTCGGCGTCGAGGTCGGCCACCCTCCGCCCGTCGCCGCGCTCGGCGGCCCGGTCGATCTCGTCGTCGAGGCGCTCCAGGTGCCGCCGGTAGCGGGACTTGGCCTCGTCGTCGAGGACCGGATCGCCGCCCATCCGGCGCGCGGCGACGAGTTCCGGCCCGGCGGCCGGGTCGAGCAGTTCGACCGCCGGGACGTCGACGCCCGGCCGGCTCAGCAGCACGTGCAGGTCGCGCAGCCCCTTCGCGTCGGGCAGGTGCACCACCACGCCGGCGTACGCGAGCTGCCAGACCGGCCCGTCGCGGCGGAATCCGTACGCCTGCACCGGCTGCTGTGCGACGACCGACGGTGGCGGCCCGGCCTCGACCACCGACGAGGCGCGCGGCCCGCCGGCGGCCTGCGCGGCGGGCGGCCCCGTCCCCGCCGGCGCGGTGGGCGGCCCGGCCGCGTCCGACCGTGGACGGTGCCCGCC
>NZ_JBAKHL010000118.1:0-9516 GCF_036902715.1 Micromonospora sp. CPCC 205546 | reverse complement strand
AGAGTGGGTCAGCGGCGGCGGGGCGGGCGGGTGGGGGAGCGGGATGGGCGGCGCAGGGGGGTGAGGGACAGCGGGGACCAGTGGCCGGGGCGCGTGCGGCCGGGCGGTAGGGCGGTGTGCTGGTCGCCCCGGGCCGCGTCGAGCTGCGACTGGTGCAGGAACAGGGCGCCGCTAAGATCCGCGCCCCGCAGGTCGGCCCCGCGCAGGTCGGCGCCGGTGAGGTCGGCCAGGTGCAGGTCGGCGCCGCGCAGGTCGGCGCCGATCAGCAGCGCCCCGCGCAGGTTGGCCCGGCGCAGGTCGCTCCGGCGCAGGTCGACGCCGAACAGCTGGGCGCCCCGCCGGTCCACGCCGGGCCGGCCGCCCCGGGCCCGGGCCGCGTCCCCGGCGCGCGACAGCAGCGGGTTGACCCGCCCCCGGTACGCGTCCACGTCGAGCGCCAGCAGCGTCCCGGCGGGCTCCCGGGCCAGTCGCTCGGTCTCGTCCAGCGCGGCGGACAACTCGTCGCGCAGCGGCTGCGGCGGGCGCGTCGCGAGCGCCTCGGTCAGGTACCAGAGCAGCTCGTGCAGCGGCCGCATCACGGCGAACGTGTCGAACATGCGCGTCGCGGCCTCCGGCGCGTCGCGCCAGTCCCGCCCGCCGAAGGTGACCTGGGCCACCCGCTGCCCGGCGCCGAAGCAGTCGAACACGGTGCAGCCGGGAAATCCCCGGTCGCGCAGGTCGGCGTGGATGCCGCAGCGCGAGTCGGCCCCCAGGTTCGGGCAGGGCCGGCCGGCGGGCTTGTCGATCGCGAAGTCGGCCGACGCGGAGAAGGCCGGCGCGACGCAGCAGAGCCCGAAGCATCGGGCGCAGTCGGCGCGCAGGCCGTCCGCCGGCGACATCGCTCCGGGGGTCTCCGACACGCTGACCGTTCTCCTGCCGTTCGGGGGTCTCCCGCCGGCGGCCTCGCGGGCGGAGGTTCCCATTGTCCCGCGCCCGCGAGGCCACCGGACCGCCGGGTACGCGGCCCACGCCCCGGGCACGGGGAGCCGGGGCGCACCGTCCGCGCGGCCCACGCCGGGCGCGGTGGAGCCGGCGCACCGGCTGCGCTGCCAGGTAGCGGGCGCAGGGGCGGCAGCCGCTGCCGGCGCGGGCCACGCCTGCGCTCAGCCCTGCACCGAACGCCAGTCGTGCGACTCCAGCGCGTTGGCCTGCGGGCCCATCATCAGCATGCCGCCGTCCACCGGCCAGGACGCGCCCGTGACGTACGCGGCGGCGGGCGAGGCGAGCAGCGCGACCACGGCGGCCACCTCCCGCGCGTCGCCCGGTCGCCCGACCGGCACCCCGGGGCGCTCCTGCGTGAACGGGTCGACGTCCTCCTGACCGGTCATCGGGGTGGCGATCTCACCCGGCGCGACCGCGTTGACGGTGATCCCGTCCGCGGCCAACTCCTGCGCCATCACCTTGGTCAGCAGGCCGAGCCCGCCCTTGGCCGCGCAGTACGCGGCCGAGCCGACCCGGGGCGCGTGCTCGTGCACGCTGGTGATGTTGACAATCCGGCCGCCCAGCCCGGCGGTCCGCATCCGCCGGGCGGCGCGCTGCCCGCACAGGAACGGCCCGTCGAGGTCGACGGAGAGCACCTCGCGCCACTGCTCCCAGCCGGTGTCGACGAACGGTGTGGACGCCCCGGTGCCGGCGTTGTTGACGAGCACGCCGAGGCCGCCGAGGCGGTCGGCCAGCTCGTCGACGACCGCGTCGGCCCCCGGCAGCCGGGTCAGGTCCAGTTGGGCGACCTCGCAGCGCCGGCCGGCGGCGCGCACCTCCGCAGCCGTCCGTTCGGCGCCCCCGGCGTCGCGGTGCCAGGTGACGCCGACGTCGAAGCCGGCCTCGGCGAGGGCGACGGCGCAGGCCCGGCCGATGCCGGAATCCGCGCCGGTGACGATGGCGATCCTCGGGTAGTTCTCGTAACGCGATGGCATGTCGGCGCACTACCCACTCCACGCGGACGCAACCCCGCGATCGATTCCCCTCCTTACCGAGGGTTGTCTGTGTCGATGCGTTCTGTCATCCTCCAGCGTGGACGCTGCCAGCGACGGTCGCCTATCCGTGGGTTCGCGCTGAGGTGGCGCTCTCACCTGTCGGAGGGACCTCGTGAAGCGCAGACGACGCCATCTGCTCGCAGGACTGGCGGTCGGCGCCCTGGTGGCGTCGACCGGACTCATCGGAATCCACTTCGCCGGCGCCGAGGTGCCGACCCCCGCCGCCGCGGCCGGCGACGGGGAGATGCCGGGCGCGCTCGGCGCCCACATGGAGCGGCTGCGTCAGGCCGTGCCGGGCAGCGACGGCATGTCGCCGGACGGGCCCGGCAACGCCGCGCAGCAGGAGTTCCTGGAGCGCGCGTACCCGGCCGACACGATCAGCATCGCCCAGGTCGACCGCTCCAAGTCGGCGTACGCGGCCGCCGAGCGGCGCGCCGGCGGCACCCGGGGCTGGACGAACATCGGCCCCAGCGAGGCCCTCTACCCGTTCACCGAGTTCCGCAACGCCGCCAACTACGTGCCGAACGCGTACGTCGCGGGTGGCCGGGTCACCTCCATCGACATCGCCCCGGACTGCAACGCCCTGCTCTGCCGGGCGTACGTCACGCCGGCCGGCGGGGGCGTCTGGGGCACCCTGAACGTGCTGGCCGCCGAGCCCAAGTGGTTCTACCTGGGCGGGCCGCTGGGCATCAACGCGGCCGGCTCGGTCAAGATCGACCGCAACGACAGGACGGGGCTGACCATCTACGTCGGCACCGGCGAGGCGAACACCTGCGCCTCCGGCTGCGTCGCCGGCGTCGGCCTCTACAAGTCCACCAACGGCGGCGTCACCTGGAACGGCCCGCTGGGCAAGGACGCCCTCGCCGGCAAGGGCATCGGTGAGATCACCGTCAAGCCCGGCGACCCGAAGACGCTCTACGTCGCCACCACCACCGCCCTGCGCGGCATGTCGAGCTCCTGCTGCACCGGCGTCACCCGGCCCGTGCCCGACGCCGAGAAGTGGGGCCTCTACAAGTCCACCGACGGCGGCGCGAACTGGACGTTCATCCACAACGGCTCGGCCGACGCGACGCAGTGCACGGGCAGCGCCGCCGAATACAACAACACCGCCGCCTGCTCGCCGCGCGGCGTGCGCTACGTCAAGCTCGACCCGCGCGACGCGGACACCGTCTACGCCTCCTCGTACGCGCGGGGGGTCTGGCGCTCCGCGGACGCCGGCGCCACCTGGACGCAGATCAAGCCGTCGCTGAATCCGGCGGTCTTCCAGACCCGGGCCGCGATCGACGTGACCGCCCTGCCGGACGGCAGGACCCGCATGTACGTCTACGAGGGCAACCTCGGCAACCCGTACTCGCGGCTGTTCCGCAGCGACGACGTGGCCGGCGCCGCCCCCGCCTTCACCGACCTGACCAGCGCCAACCCGGCCGACCCGGGCTACGCCACCTACAACCAGTGCACCGGCCAGTGCTGGTACGACGTGTTCGTGCACACCCCGGCGGGGCACCCGGACATCGTCTACACGGGCGGCTCCTACGTCTACGGCGAGACCGTCGCCCACAAGCGGGCCGTGGTGCTGTCCACCGACGCCGGCGTCAGCGGCACCGACATGACCTTCGACGGCACCGACGAGCTGCACCCCAACGGCCTGCACCCCGACCAGCACGCCCTGGTCACCAACCCGCGCAACCCGTACCAGTTCTTCGAGGCCAACGACGGCGGCGTCATGCGCTCCAGCGGCCAGTTCGTGGACCGCTCGGCCTGGTGCGACAACCCGGAGCGCAACCTGGCCACCCAGGCGCAGAAGGACCGCTGCCGGCAGATGCTGTCGAGGATCCCGTCGAAGCTGGACGGCATCAACAAGGGCATGAACACGTTGCAGTTCATCAGCCTCTCGGCCAGCCCGCACGACCACCGGCTGCTGCAGGGCGGCACCCAGGACAACGGCACCTGGGAGAACAAGGGCGAGCGCAAGCGCTGGGTCAACACGATGATCGGTGACGGCGGCGCGTCCGGCTTCGACGTCGGCAGGCCGGAGTTCCGCTTCCACACCTTCTACGACGCCTCGCCCGAGGTGAACTTCGCCAATGGCGACGTGGGCGGCTGGATCTCGATCTCGGACCCGGTCTTCGGGCAGCCGGGCACCCTGTTCTACGCCCCGGTGATCACCGACCCGAAGGTCAGCGGCACGATGTTCGCCGGCACCTCGCGCACCGTCTACCGGACGAAGACGTTCGGCCTGGGCGACCGCAGCCTGGCCGAGGCCGACCGGATCTGCAACACCTGGACCGGCACCTTCGAGGCGCAGTGCGGCGACTTCGCGCCGCTGGGCACGGTCAACCTGACCGACGCCGCGTGGGGCGACCGGGCCGGCGGCGCCGTCTCGGTCTTCGAGCGCGTCGCCTCCGACTCGTCCACGGCGTACGCGGCCACCAGCACCGGCCGGGTGTTCGTGTCCCGCAACGTCGACGCCGAGCCGGCGTCGGCGGTCACCTGGACGCGCATCGACACCGCCGCCACGCCGAACCGCTTCGTCACCAGCGTCCACGTCGACCCGGCCGACCCGGCCCGGGCGTGGGTCTCCTACAGCGGCTTCAACTCGAACACCCCGGCCACCCTGGGGCACGCGTTCGAGGTGCGGCTGGCCGGCGCCGGCGCGACCTGGACCGATCGGTCGTACGACGTCGGCGACCAGCCGATCACCGACCTGGTCCGCGACGACGTCACCGGCACCCTCTACGCGGCCACCGACTTCGGCGTGCTGCGGCTGGCCAAGGGCGCCACGACCTGGGTGAAGGCGGCCCGGGGCATGCCGAACGTGGAGGTCGCCGGGCTGACCATCGTGCCGGGCAAGCGGGTGCTCTACGCCGCCTCGCACGGTCTCGGCGCCTGGCAGCTCACGCTCTGAGGCAGGCGACCATCGGCAACGACACCACGGTGAGGGGCCGCGCACGGGGCCCCTCACCGCTGCCCGAGGCGGCCGGCCGCGCCTGGCGCACCCTCGGCGCGGCCTTCGTCCTGCTCGTCTTCGTCCCGCCGCTGCTGCTGCTGGTCTCCGGTTCGCTCACCGAGCCGGGCCTGCCGCCGCCGCCCACCCCGCAGCTCGTGCCGGAGCCGGTCTCCACCACCGGCTACCGGCAGGCCGTCGAGCTGGGCGGGCTGCTGCGCGCCTCGCTCAACTCGGTCCTGGTCGCGGTCGTCGCCGTGCCGCTGAGCGTGCTCGTCGCCTCCCTGGCGGGCTTCGCGCTGACCCGGATCGCCCCGCGCGCCACCGCCGTCGTCGTGGCCGCCTCCCTGGTCGCGCTGATGGTGCCGGCCACGGCGCTGCTCGTGCCCCGCTTCGCGGTCTTCCGGGCGCTCGGCCTGACCGACACCCTGGTGCCGCTGGTCGCCCCGGCGCTGCTGGGCACCTCGCCGCTCTACGTCCTGGTCTACCACCTGGCGTTCCGGGCGCTGCCGGCCGACCTCTACGACGCCTGCCTGGTGGCGGACCTGTCGCCGCTGCGCACCTGGTGGCGGGTCGCCCTGCCGCTGGTGCGCCCGGTCACCGCCGGCCTCACCGCGCTGACCTTCGTGCTCACCTGGTCGAACTTCCTCGACCCGCTGGTCTACGTCTACGACCGCGACCTGTTCACCCTGCCGCTGGCGCTGCGCTCCCTGTCGGTGCTGGACCCGACGAACTTCCCGGTGTTCCTGGCCGGCGCGGTGCTGGCCACGGCGCCGGCGCTGGCCGTCTTCGTGCTCGCCCAGCGGCGCTTCCTCCACCACGACGACCCGACGGGACGGGACTGACGATGCGACCGACGACGCGACCGAGGGCGCTGCTCGCGCTGCTGCTCACCGCCGTGCTGGCCGCCGCCGGGTGCGGCGCCGGCGCCGGGTCGTCCGCCGACGGCCCGGTGCGCCTGCTGGTCTTCGGCGCCCCCGAGGAACTCGCCGCCTACCGCACCCTCGTCGAGGCGTACGAGAAGGCGCGTCCCGGCGCCGACGTGCAGCTCGTCGAGGCCAGCGACCGCAAGGACCTGCTGGCCCGGCTCGCCACGTCGGTGGCCGGCGGCGCCCCGCCGGACCTGTTCCTGATGAACTACCGCTTCTACGGCCAGTTCGCCGCCAAGGACGTCATCGAGCCGCTGGACGACCGGCTGGCCGCCTCCGAGGCCGTCGACCCGGCCGACTACTACCCGGTGGCGTGGGACGCCTTCCGCTGGCAGGACCGGCAGCTCTGCCTGCCGCAGAACGTCTCCAGCCTGGCCGTCTACTACAACCGCACCCTGTTCGCGAAGTACGGTGTGCCCGAGCCGAGGGCCGGCTGGACCTGGAACGACCTCGTCGCCACCGCGACCGCGATGACCCGCGACTCCCGCGGCGCGGTGATCAGGGCCACCGAGAGCGAGGGCGCGGCGCTGCGCCCGGCCGTGCACGGCCTCGGCGTGGAACCGTCGATCATCCGGCTCGCCCCGTTCGTCTGGTCGGGCGGTGGCGAGATCGTCGACGACCCGGCGAAGCCGACCCGGCTGACCCTGGACGCCCCGGCCGCCCGGGAGGCGCTGAAGAACCTCGTCGACCTGCGGCTGGCGTACGGGGTGGTGCCCACCGACGAGGAGGTGGAGGCCGAGGACGACGAGTCGCGCTTCGCCAACGGCCGGCTCGCCATGCTGATGAGCTCCCGCCGCTCCACCACCACGTTCCGCTCGATCACCGGCTTCGAGTGGGACGTCGCCCCGCTGCCCGTCTACAGGGAGCAGGTCGGCGTGCTGCACTCCGACGCGTACTGCATGACGCGGGGCGCGAAGCGCAAGGACGCCGCGTGGCGGTTCCTGGAGTTCGCCATCGCCGAGGAGGGGCAGCGGATCGTCGCGGCCACGGGCCGTACCGTCCCGTCGCACGTCGGGGTGTCGCGGTCCCCGGCGTTCCTGGGCCCGGCCCAGCCGCCGCGCAGTGCGAAGGTCTTCCTCGACGCGATCCCCACCGTCCGGGCGCTGCCGACCGTCTCCACCTGGCCGGAGATCGAGGACGTCACCTACGGCATCCTGGAGAACGCCGTGCACCGGGGCGACCGGCTCGACGACGTCGTGCGCGAGCTCGACCGGCAGACCCGGCCGATCTTCGCCCGCGGGGAGCACGGGTGAGTGACCCTGGCCTCGCCCTGGCCGGGGTCTCGGCCGCGTACCGGGGCGCGACGGTGCTGCACGAGGTGGACCTGGCCGTCGCCCGGGGCGAGCTGCTGGTGGTGCTCGGCCCGTCGGGGGCAGGCAAGTCGACCGTGCTGCGGGTCGTCGCCGGCCTGGAGCCGGTCACCGCCGGCCGGATCCGCATCGCCGGCCGCGACGTCACCGCCGAGCGCCCGGGCCGGCGCAACGTGTCGATGGTGTTCCAGTCGTACGCGCTCTTCCCGCACCTGAGCGTCGCCGAGAACATCGCGTTCGGCCTGGAGGTGCGCGACACACCCCGCACGGTGGCCCGCGAGCGGGCCCGCGCGGCGGCCGAGACCGTCGGCTGCGCCGCCCTGCTGGACCGCCGACCCGGGCAGCTCTCCGGCGGTGAACGGCAGCGGGTGGCGCTGGCCCGTGCGCTGGTGCGCGAGCCGGACGTGTTCCTGCTCGACGAGCCGCTGTCCAACCTCGACCAGGCGCTGCGGGTGCAGATGCGCGCCGAGCTGCGGGCCCTGCACGACCGGCTGGGCGCGACGATGGTGCACGTCACCCACGACCAGACCGAGGCGCTGGTGCTCGCCGACCGGATCGCCGTGCTGCGCGACGGGCGCATCGAGCAGGTCGGCACCCCCGACGAGATCTGGCGCACCCCGGCCACCACCTTCGTCGCCCGCTTCGTCGGTTCCCCGGCGATGAACCTGCTGCCGGCCGACGGTCCGCTGGCGCCCACCGGCACCCCGCCGGTCGACCCCGCCGGTGCCGGCGAGCTGGAGATCGGCTTCCGGCCGGAGGCGGTCGTCCTGGACGCGACCGACGGCGCGGCGGCCACCGTCGAGCGGGTCGAGGTGGTCGGCGAGGACGCGTACGCGTACCTGACCCTCGCCGGCGGGCACCGGATCGTCGCCCGGGTGCCCGCCGCCCGCCGGCCGGAACGCGGCGCGCCGGTACGCGTCGGGGTGCGCTGGGCCGACGCGCACGTCTTCCACGCCGGCTCCGGGCGCCGGTACGCCCCGTGACGAGCCCCGACCGTCGCTCGCGCCGGCAGCTGGCGCTGATGCTCACGCCGTACCTGCTCGGGCTGGTCGGGCTGGTGCTGCTGCCCGCCGCCGTCACCCTGGCGCTGGCGTTCACCGAGTACGACCTGCTGCGCCCGCCGCGCTGGGTGGGGCTGGACAACTTCGCGGCGCTGCTGGCTGACCCGGTGTTCCGGGTGTCGCTGACCAACTCGCTGGTCTTCGCGCTGGTGGCCGTACCGCTGCGGATGCTGCTCGCGCTCGGCCTGGCGCTGCTGCTGCACCGCCGCGCGGTCGGCGTCGGCGGCGCCCGCACCGCGGCGGTGCTGCCGACCGCGGTGCCGGAGATCGCCTACGGCCTGCTCTGGCTCTGGCTGCTCAACCCCCTCTACGGCCCGGTCAACCAGCTGCTGCGCACGGGCGGGGAGAACGGCCTGACCGCGCTGGGACGCACCCCGCCGCAGTGGCTCACCGACCCGACCGACGCCCGCGCGGCGATCGTGCTGATGAGCCTGTTCACCGTCGGCGAGACCTTCGTGGTGCTGCTGGCCGCCCGCCGCGCGCTGCCCCGCGACGTCTACGAGATGGCGGCGATCGAGGACGCCACCGGCTGGGACGTGTTCCGCCGGGTCACGCTGCCGTTGATGGCGCCCGTGCTGGGGCTGCTGGCGGTGCGCGACGCCATCCAGAGCCTGCACTTCTCCTTCGTGCCGGCCTTCGTGGTGACCGACGGCGGCCCGCCCCCGTACGCCACCACCTACCTGTCGCTGTTCGTCTACCGCACCGGCTTCGAGTACCTGCGCTACGGCTACGCCGCCGCCGCGACCCTGGTGATGATCCTGCTGACCGTGGCGGCGGTGCTGGTGCAGTGGCGGCTGATCCGCCGCTACCGCGCGTTCTACCGGCTGTGAGAGGCCGGCGCGTGCCCGATATTGCCGGCGCCGGCGCCGGGCGACGTGGCATGATCGCCCACCGCGCCGGCCGGGTGGCGGCGCGCGAGGAGGACGGCATGCAGTTCGAGGTACGCCGGATCGGGCCGGAGTCGACCGCCGGGGCGGCCGACGTGCTCGCCGACGCCTTCGACGGGTACCCCTGGATGGCCTGGACGGTGGCCGCCGACCGGCACCGGGAGCGGCTGGCGGCGATGTTCGCCGGCACCGTCGCCGCCGTCGGGCTGCCCTACGGCGATGTCTGGGCGGCGGTCGAGGCCGACGGGCGGCCGGCGGCGGTGGCGGTCTGGCTGCGCCCGGAGCGGCCGGTGCCCGACGAGGTCTGGGCCGGCGTCGCGGCGCGCAACGCCGAGCTGGCCGGCGACCGGCAGCCGGCGCTGCACAAGTC
>NZ_JBAKHL010000117.1:0-9616 GCF_036902715.1 Micromonospora sp. CPCC 205546 | reverse complement strand
CCGGCAACCCGCCGCCCGGCGGCCAGCCCCCGCCCGGCGGCGGGTGGCCCACCGCGCCGCTGCCCGGCCCTGCGTCCGCCCAGCCCTACCCCACCCAGCACTACGGCGGATATCCCGTCACCCCGCAGGCCGGATTCCCCACCAGCCCGTACGCGGGCTACCCGCCGGCGCATCCCGGCGGAGGCCAGCCGGGGAGGTCCCACCAGCTGGTGCTGACCCTGGGCCTCGTCGGGCTGCTGGTGCTCTGCCTCGGCGGAGGTGGCATCGCCTACCTCGCCTACGAGGGTGACCAGGGCACCGACCCCCGGCCCACCCCGACCGCGTCGCCGACCGTGGCGGCGACGAGCGCCGCGCCGAGCGCCGCCCCGTCGTCCGAAGCCCCCCCGTCCCCGGAGCCGAGCACCGCCCCCCAGATCAGGGTCGTCACGCCGGAGACCCTCGGGGGCCGCCCGAAGAGCACCGAGCTGGCCCTGCGCAAGGCCGCCGACGACATGGTCCGCGAGCTGCGCTCCTCGGTACGGGGTTCGACCGGCGTCGTGGGCGCCTTCTACGGCAGCGCCGACAAGCGGGACATGGTCATGGTGATCGCCGCCAGCACCTTCGTGCTCAACCCGGAAGGGGAGCTCGACGACGCGGTCAAGGGCATCTCGAAGGACCTGGCCGTCAAGCGCCTGACCACCATCGCCCCGGGACCGCTGGGCGGCCTGGCCAAGTGCGGCGACGGCGAGTCCGCCGGCGTGCCGCTGGGCGTCTGCGCGTGGGCCGACCACGGCAGCGTCGGGCTCATCGTGATGTTCTTCTCCTCGTCGGCGGCCACGGCGGCGGAGTTCGTCACCATCCGCGGGCAGATCGAGCAGAAATACTGACCCGTACGCCTGCGCGGGGGCCCGTCCACTGACGGTGGACGGGCCCCTTTTCGCGTCAGCCCGTTGCGGCGGCCCGTTCGGCGGCGCTGCGCAGCACGCAGAACTCGTTGCCCTCCGGGTCGGCGAGCACCACCCAGCCCGAGCCGTCGGCGCGGCGCCGGTCGGCGACCTGGGTGGCCCCGATGGCCAGCAGGCGCGCCACCTCCTCGTCCCGGGTGCGGTCCGCGGGCTCCAGGTCGAGGTGGAGGCGGTTCTTCACCTCCTTGCCCTCGGGCACCGCCAGGAAGAGCACCTCCGGGCCACCCGGCGGCAGCAGCATCGCCTCCGGGTCGCCGGGCAAGTCGTCCGGCTGGCGGGAGCAGCCGAAGACCTGCCCCCAGAAGCCGGACAGCGCGTACGTGTCGCGGCAGTCGATGCTGACGTTGTGGATCCGTGCGCTCACGGGCGCACCTCCTCGTGGGTCGTACCCGGCCGCTGCGCCGCGTGCGGGGCGGCGCCGTCAGGCGGCAGCAGCAGCCGTCCCGTGCCGTCGGCGCGCCGGACGTGGCCGAGCACCGCCGGCCACGAGCCGGCGAGGGCCCGGGTGTCGGGACAGTCGAAACTGATGTCGTGGATCCGTGGATACACGGGTTCCTCCGCTGGGGATGAGGCGCCCCGCGTGCGTGAGGGTCAGCCGGCGAGACGGGGCGCGGAGATGGTGACGGTGGACATCGACGCACCCCCCTCCGGTCCTCGAGCTGACGCCGTGATCCTTCCATCGGGCCGGCGCGAGCCGCAACCCCCGCCCGGGTCGCCGTCCCCCGGTCGGCCCGTCACCGCCGGGCGGCCGGCTCCACCGCGCCGATCGCCGGGGCGGCCTCCGCCGCCGGCAGGGTCACCGTGACCTCCAACCCGCCCCCCGGCTGGGCGATCACCTTCACGGTGCCGCCGTGCGCGTCGCAGACCGCCCGGACGATGGAGAGCCCGAGGCCCGAGCCGCGCGCGCCGGTGCGCTCCCGGCCGCCGCGGCGAAACGGCTCGAACAGGCCGGGCACGTCGGCCTGGTCCACCTCGAAGCCGGTGTTGCCCACCACCAGCCACGACCGGCACCCGTCCGAGCCGGTACGCACCCAGACCCGGCCGTGCAGGTGGTTGTAGCGGATCGCGTTCTCGATCAGGTTGCCGGCCAGCCGGTCCAGCAGCCCGGGATCGCCGACGACCGGCGCCGACTCCAGCGAGGTCTGCACCCGCAGCTTGATCCGCTCGACCTCCCGGCGTACCGCCGACAGGGCGTTGACGGTGCCGGCGGCGAGGTCGCACTCGGTGCGCCGGCCCAGTCGGCGGCCCGCCTGGGCCTCACTGCGGGCGAGCACCAGCAGGGCGTCGACCAGCCCGTTGGCCCGCTCGGAGGCGTCCCGGACCACGGTGGCCATCCGGCGGTACTCGGCGGCGTCCGCCTCGTCGTCGCTGAGCGTCACGTCGATCTCGGTGCGCATCACCGCGAGGGGGGTCCGCAGCTCGTGCGAGGCGTTGGCCACGAAGCGCTTCTGCGCCTCGAACGCGGCGGCGATGCGGTCCAGCATCTCGTCGAAGGTCCCCGCCAGCTCGGCCACCTCGTCGTCGGCGCCCGAGTAGCCGATGCGCTGGTCCAGCGTGGTCTCACCGAGCCGGCGGGCGGTGGCGGTGACCTGGTGCAGCGGGCGCAGCGCCCGGCCCGCGACCGCGTACGCGCCCGCCACCCCGACCACGCTGATCGCCAGCAGCGCCACCAGGCCCTTCGCCAGCAGCTCGCTGCTGGCGGCGTCGACCAGTTGGTGCTGCCACTGCGCGGCGTCCAGCGACCGGCCGTCGGCCAGCACCACCGTGGTGCCGGGAAGCAGCTCGTCGGTCGGCCGCAGCGCGTCACGCACCAGCAGCCAGGCCAGCAGCACCAGGATCGCGCCCGCGCCGACCAGCAGCACACCGTTGAGCAGGGTCAGCCGCAGCCGCAACGTGGGCCGCAGCCTGGCCCGCCGGCTCGCGGCGCCGGCCTTCGTCCGCGACCGCGGGGCTCGCAGAACCGGCTCACTCCTCGCGCTCACAGCGCCACCTTCGTTCGCGACCGCGGGGCTCGCAAGACCGGCTCACTCCTCGCGCTCACGCTGACGCCTCCGCCGTGCGGTAGCCCGCACCGACCACCGTCTCGATCAGCGGCGGGTCGCCGAGCTTCTTGCGCAACGTCATCACGGTGACCCGGACGATCGTGGTGAACGGGTCGGTGTTGGCGTCCCAGACCCGTTCCAGCAGCTCCTCGCTGGAGACCACCGCGCCGCGCGCCTTGAGCAGCTCGCAGAGCACGCCGAACTCCTTGTTGGTCAGGTCGACCGGCTGGCCGCCCCGGGTGGCCACCCGGCGGGCCGGGTCGAGGACCAGGTCGGCGAGTTCGAGCACCGGCGGCGCGGCCGGGGTGGCCCGGCGGCCGAGCGCCTGCACCCGGGCGACCAGCTCGTCGAAGGCGAACGGCTTCGGCAGGTAGTCGTCGGCGCCGAGCTGCAAGCCCTCCACCCGGTCGGCGACGGTGCCGCTGGCGGTCAGCATCAGCACCCGGGTGAGGGTGCCGGAGGCGGCCAGCTCGGCGCAGATCTGGTCGCCGTGCACGCCGGGCAGGTCCCGGTCCAGCACCACCACGTCGTACCGGGTGACGAACGCCATCTCGTGGCCGCTGTCGCCGTCGTAGGCGACGTCCACCGCCATGCCGCGCTTGCGCAGCCCCCGCGCGATCGCGTCGGCGAGGTTGCGCTCGTCCTCGACCACCAGTATCCGCATCCCGGCCTCCTCGCGCCCCTGACCACTGACAACCTAGCGCCGGGCACCAAACCGGCCGTCCCGCCCGTGCCCCGTTGCAGAAAACCTTCGTCGTACGCGATGCTCTCGGCATCGACCTCCACGACGGACGGGAAGACGGATGATCGACGCGGCGCCGACGACCCGGCGGGACGTCACCTACCGGGGCTTCCGCCTCCCCGGCGATGCCGGGCTGGGCAGCCTGTCCGGGCTGCGCGCGGGCGGGCGGGGCCTCGAACTGGCCGACCCGGTCGACCGGCTCGACCACACCGGCGCCGACGGCCGCACCCGCCGGTACGCCGCCGGCAGCTGGACGTCCCCGCCCGTGCCGGTCGGCTTCGCCGTACGCGACGTGGTGCCCTCCTGGACCGGGGACACCCCCGGCGACTGCTGGCTGCGGGTGGAGCTGCGGGGGTGGCACGACGACGCCCCGGCCACCGGGTGGTACGTCCTCGCCGACTGGGCGGCCGACGACCGCGCGATCCGCCGCACGTCGGTGCCCGGCCAACGTGACGCCGACGCCCGGGTGGACACGGACACCCTGGTGGTGACCGGTGCGACGGTCACCGGCTGGCAGGTACGGGTGACCCTGCTCCGGCCGGAGGACGCCGCCGACAGCCCGGTGCTGCGCGCCGTCGGGGCGGTCGCGTCCGGTCCCCGCCCGACGGCGCCGGTCGAGCCGTCCCGGCCGACCGCGCGGGACACCCCGCCGCCGCCCGGTTGGGGCACCGTGCTGGACGTGCCGCGCTACTCGCAGCGACTGCACGCCGCCAGCCACCCGCAGTGGGGCGGCGGCGGGGACTCCTGGTGCAGCCCCACCTGCACCTCGATGGTGCTGGCCTTCTTCGACGCCGCCCCGGCCCCGGACCGGTACGCCTGGGTGACTCCGGCCGGCCCCCGCCCGGTGGTGGTGCACGCCGCGCGGCACTGCTACGACCACTCCTACGCCGGGGCCGGCAACTGGCCGTTCAACACCGCGTACGCGGGCCTGCACGGCGTGGACGCCTTCGTCACCCGGCTGCGGTCGCTGACCGAGGCCGAGGCGTTCGTGGCCGCCGGCATCCCGCTGATCGTCTCGGCCGCCTTCGCCGCCGGCCAGGTGCCCGGGCTGGACTACGACACCGCCGGACACCTCATGGTGCTGGTCGGCTTCACCGAGGCCGGCGCGCCGGTGCTCAACGACCCGTACGCCCCGGACGACGACGCGGTGCGCCGGATCGTCGACCGGGACCGGTTCGAGGCCGCCTGGCAGGGCAGCGGCGGGGTGGCGTACGTGCTGCGACCGCCCGGCGTGCCGCTGCCCCCGGCGCCGGAGCAGCCCAACTGGTGACCCCGGCGGCGGCCGTCGGGCGGCGGGCTCAGCCGCGGTAACGCCAGACACCGAACTCGCCGGTACGCAGCCGGCACGTCACCGCGTCCGCGTGGCTGCGGCAGTCCCCGGAGGCGTCGCGGAGCACGTCCAGCACCCGGACCCGACCCCCGGCGACGTCCAGCTCGGCCACCACCAGCCCACCGCCGGCGACGGCCGGCCGCACGGTGATCAGGCGGTCGTCGGCGTACCAGGGCATCGGCTGCCAGACGCCGAGGTCGGCGACCTCCCGACCGGTCGCCGCGTCGAGCACGCCCAACCGCTCACCGCCGCCACCGGGCATGATCGCCAGAAGCCGCCCGCCCCGTGCCGACAGCACCCCGAACCACCGATCCCCGGTCCACCGGAGCGCGCCGGTGGCCGGGTCGAACGCGTTCAGCCTGTCGATCCCCTGGGACCCGCACAGCAGCTCGCCGCACTCGTCGACGTGGTCCAGCTGCGGCAGGCGCGCCTCCCACCGCCGCCGCAGCCCGTCCATCCCGTATGCGGTCACCATGCCCACCGCGGGCCGCACGACCAGCAGCAGGTCGTGCGCCACCACCGTGTGCCAGTTGCCCGGCAGCTCGCCCAGGCGCAGGTCCGCCGCGTGCACCACCGCCCCGGAGCGGGGATCGCGCACCTCCACCCGCCCCTTCGCGGGGGTCAGCACGATCCGCTCGACCGCTCCGTCGCGGACGGCGTACGTCGCGCCCTCGCCCGTCGTCGGCACCGACCAGAGCGCCCGGCCCGAGGCCGGGTCCACCGACCGCACGAACCCGCCCTGCTCCCCACTGCTGTGCAACAGCAGGATCCCGCCCGGGTCGAACCAGGGGTGGCCGGGCTGCCGCCAGCGCTCGCGCCCGGTCCCGGCGTCGAGGGCGACCGTCTGCCCGTTGTCCCGTTCCCCGGCCATCGAGAACAGCACGGTTCCCGGCCCGGTCTCGACCTGCCAGAACCGGCCGGTCGCCACGACCCGGGTGCGCCAGAGCGGGGTCGGCGGGGCGGTGTCGGCCGGCGCCCACCCGGGCAGGGCGTACGCGCGCACCTCGACGGTCCCCTGGGGCTCCCCCTCGACTGGTTCGACGACGTAGAACCGGCCGTCGCCCAGGAACACCTCCGCGCCGAGGCGGGCCGGCACGACGTACGCGGCCCGGACCGGCACCGGCGCGGCCGCCGCCACGGTGGCCAGGAGGAACGCGAACGCCAGCGCGACCCGCAGCGGGCGGCCGACGGCACGGGGCGGCCGGGGTGGCGGCGCCTCCCGGCCCGGCTCGTCGCGCAGCTCGCCGAGGTCGATCAGGGTCACCGACGTCCCTTCCGGTCCCGGTCGCCGGGCAGCTCCCAGACTCCGATCCCGCCGCCCTCGTGCCGGCAGACGACGGACGACCCGTGCGCGCCGCACTCCCCCACCACGCCACGCAGCGCCGCCAGCACCCGCACGCCCTCCCCGCGCTCGTCGATCCGGCCGACCAGGTACCGCCCGTCGCGCTGCCGGCGGTACACGGTCGTCCCGTCGGTCGAGGGCATCCCCGGGGCGCCGGTCCGCCAGCGGCCCAGTTGCCGCACCGGCCGACCGGTCGCGGCGTCGAGCAGGACGTGCTCGGCGGCACCGCCCGAGGAGCGCCGGACGGCCAGCAGCCGGCCCTCGACGGCGACCGGTCCCAGCGTCGCGTTCCCGGTCTGCCACCGCACGATGCCGGTGGCGGGATCGAGCAGCCGGATGGCGGGCGACCCGTCGTCGACGCAGATCAGGACGCCGCAGTCGAAGACGTCCGGCTGGTCGGCCGGACCGCGGGGCACGCTCCACCGCCGGCGCAGGGCGGGGATCTCGTAGCCACTGAGGGCGCCGCTGTCGTCGGTGAGCAGCACCAGCTCCTCCGTGATCGTCAGCACCCGGGAGCGACCGGACACGGCCGCCGCGGCGCGCACCGCGCCCGTGTCGGGGTCGCGCACCTCCAGCCGCCCGCCGGTGAGCACCGTCAGCAGGCGCACCCGCTGGTCCCGCCGTGACAGGAGCGCGTCCTCGAAGGCCAGCGGCTGCGACCACCGGACGGCGCCGCCCGCGGGGTCCACCGACCGCAGCACGGAGGCGCCCGCCCCGTTGAAGCCCCACACCAGCAGGCGCCCGGCCGGCGTGGCGCCGCCCAACTGCCCCTCGGCCCGCCAGCGCACCCCGCCGTCGCCGAGGGAGAGCCCGACCACCTGCGGCGCCGTCCGGTCCCCGGCCAGGCCGACCGCCAGCAGGTCGCCGACCCGCACGGCCTGGAACACCCGACCCGGCGCGGGCATCGGCACCCGCCACAGGGGACGGCCGGAGGGCAGCCGGTGGGCGGCCAGTCGCGGCACGGGGTCCCCGTCGGGCACCGCGTCGGGGGCCGGCGGGTCGACCACCAGGAGCACCCCGTCGACGGGCAGGACGCTCGCGTCCGGGGCGGCCGCAACCGTGACGGCCGGCGGCTGTGTGGGCCACGGCGCGGCGGCGGCCGGCGCCACCAGGCAGAGCAGGGCGACCAGGGCCGGAGCCCAGCGGCGGAGGGACCGGCCCGGAGCGGGGGCTGTCGACGCCCCCGGGTCCCGCCGCTCGCCGAGGTCGATGACCGTCACGTGCCGTCCTCCCCGTCACACCGTGCCCTCCGGCGGACCGGCAAAACGGCCGTGGGGGCACCGGCCCGGCAAAAGCGACGCCGAAGCGCCTGTACGATGGCGCGTCGTGGCTGTGCCGGTGGTAGACCCCTCGCTGAACTCCGTCTCCGAGCCCGTCGCGGCCGAGCCGACGCGCCGAACCCGGCGCAGGCCCTCCCGCGCCGACGTACTGGCCATCGGAGCCTATGTCCTGCTCGGTGTTCTCGTGTGCCTGAACTACTGGGCGGACGTGCAGAACCGGGTGTCGTCGCACCTGCCCACCGACCACAGCTGGTTCGAGTGGCTCTTCTCGCACGGCGCGTACTCGGTGCGGCACCTGGAGAACCCGCTGTTCACCGAGCGGCAGAACGCCCCGGACGGGGTGAACATGATGGCGAACACCTCGCTGCTCGGGGTGACGCTGCCGCTCGCGCCGCTGACCATGCTCCTCGGTCCGCAGGTCATGTACGCCCTCTACCTGGGCGGCGCGCTGGCCGCGACCGCCGGCACGTCGTACTGGATGCTGTCGCGGCACCTGGTGCGCTCCCGCGCGGCGGCCTTCGTCGGCGGCGCGTTCCTCGGCTTCGCGCCGGGCATCGTGCACCACGCCAACGGCCAGCCCAACTTCGTGTCGAACTTCCTGCTGCCGCTGATCGTGGTGCGGGTGTTCCGGCTCGGAGAGCCCGGCCGGTGGCGACGCAACGGCATCGTGCTCGGCCTGCTGGTGGCGTACCAGATCTTCATCAACGAGGAGATGCTGCTGCTCACCGCGCTGGCCTGCCTGGTCGCCGTGGTCGCGTACGCGCTCATGCGGCCGGCGCGGACGCGGGCGGTGGCCGGCACCTTCGCCGCCGCGCTCGGCGTGGGCGGCGGGTTGGCGCTGCTGCTGACGGCCTACCCGATCTGGTTCCAGTTCAACGGCCCGCAGTCCTACCGGGGGTTGCAGGGCGGGGTGTTCCACAGCTGGGGCGAGGACCTGGCCGCCTTCGTCACCTTCGCCCGGGACACGGTGGCCGGCGACGAGGCGGTGGAGAAGACCATCGGGCTGACCGAGCAGAACACCTGGTTCGGCTGGCCGCTGGTGCTGCTGTCGGTGGTGGCGCTGGTGCTGCTGGTCCGCCGCTCGCTCACCGCCCGGATCCTCACGGTCCTGGTGGTGGTCTTCGCGGTGGCCTCGATCGGCCCGAAGGTGCGCCTCAACGGGGTGGAGACGGAGACGGACGGCCCGTGGGCCTACATCTCCGACGACCTGCCGCTGGTCGAGATGATGATGCCGACCCGGCTGGCCCTGGTGGTGGCGGCGGCGCTCGGCGTGCTGCTCGCCCTCGCCTGGGACGCGGTCGCCGGCAACGGCCGCCCGCCGGTGCCGGCCCCCCGCGCCGGCGACGACGACACCACCGACGCCGCCGGGCCGCGCCGACGCTGGCTGCGCCCGGTCGGGTACGCGGCCGTCGCGCTCGCCGTGCTGCCGCTGTTCCCGCGCCCGCTGCCGGCGCAGCCCGTCGACCCGCCGCCGCACTTCATCACCGCCGGCGGCTGGCGCCCGTACGTGCCGCAGGGCCGGACCCTGGTGCCGGTGCCGATCCCGAGCAACGTGCACGGCCTGCCCACGCTGCGCTGGAGCGCGCTGACGCAGCACGCGTTCCCGATCCCCGGCGGCTACTTCATCGGGCCGAACGAGCTGGGTGAGGGCGTCTTCGGCGCGCCGAACCGGCCGACCAGCACCCTGGTCTACTCCACGATGGACTCCAACGCGGTCCCCGCGCTGACCGACGAGAACCGCCGCCAGGCGGTCGAGGACCTGCGCTTCTGGCGGGCGTCCGTGGTCGTCCTCGGCGCGCATCCCCGCGAGGCGGTCCTGCGGGAGCTGATGACCGCGCTGATCGGCCCGCCCCAGCGCGTCGACGACGTGTGGCTGTGGGACGTCCGCCCGCTGGTGGGCTGACGAACCGGCTCAGTCCACGAGCGGGCAAGTCGG
>NZ_JBAKHL010000013.1:0-23639 GCF_036902715.1 Micromonospora sp. CPCC 205546 | reverse complement strand
GCCGGCAGGCGAGCGCCACCCCGAGCCGGCCGGCCGCGCTCGCCCCGACCACCGCCGCGAGCGCCGCCGGCCACGACCGCCCGGTCAGCTCCGCGAGGGCCGCCGCCTGCATCAGCAGTACGACCACCAGCGCGACCACGCCGAACGGGCCCACGTCCGGCTTCTTCATGATCTCCAGCGCGGCGGTTCCCCGCCGGTACGACCCCAGCGCGTCCACCGTGTCGGCCAGCCCGTCCAGGTGCAGTCCCCGGGTGAGCAGCGCCCCGGTGCCGACGGTCACCGCCGCCGCGACCAGCGGGGGAGCGAGCGCACCCGCGAGGAGCAGCACGCCGGCGAGGACGACGCCGAGCAGCGCGCCGACCGCCGGGGCGAGCGCCATGGCCGTGCCCGCCACCGACCGGTCGATGCGACCGGCGCGTACCGGCAGGATGGTGAAGGTGGTCAGCGCCAGCCGCGCCCCGTCGGCGAGCCGCGACTCAGTCGGCACGCCGGCCGGATGGGTCCACCGCTTCCGTCTGCGGCCCGGTGCCGGTGGGTCCGGGGCCGGCGGGCCGGGGATCGCGGAAGTCGGGTTCGGTGCTGGTGGGTCCGGGGCCGGCGGGTTCGGGTTCGCGGAAGTCGGGTTCGGTGCTGGTGGGTCCGGGGCCGGCCGGCTCCGGCTCGCGGAAGTCGGGCTCGTCGGTCTCCGGCGCGGTCTCCGGGTCGTCGTCCTCGCCGCCGCCGAGCGACGGGTGGGCCGGCAGCGCGGCGGCCAACGCCAGCACCGAGCGCAGCAGCGGCAACGCGGCCAGCGCGTTCGCGCCCTCGCCCAGGTCGAGCCGCAGGTCGAGCAGCGGGGTCAGACCGAGCACGTCGGCGGCGAGCTGCACGGCCGGGTGCCCGCCGTGGTCGGCCAGCAGGCACCAGTGGCGGGCCTGCCCGGCCAGGTCGCGGGTGACCATGGCGGCGGCCACCCCGACCGGCCCGTCGAGCATGACCGGCACCCGGCGGGCGGTGGCGCCGAGCAGGACGCCGGTGGCCACGGCGACGTCCCCGCCGCCCAACTCGGCCAGCACGTCCTTGGCGCTGCGCGGCGAGTTGCGGGTCCGGTGCAGGGCGTCGCGCACCGCCGCGCACCGCCGCATCCAGGCCGCGTCGTCGATCTCGCCCGAGTCGGTGACCACGCGGCTGAGCACGGCGGGCGCCTCGGCACCCGCCGTCGCCACCAGCACCGCCGCCGCGGCGGCCTCGGTGCCGGCGCCGCAGGCCCCGAGCACCAGCAGCCGTACGCCCGCGTCGGCGGCCTCCTCGGCGAGCCGCCAGCCGTAGCGCAGGGCGGCCTCGACCTGCTCCCCGGTCAGCGTGGGTTCGGTCTCCATCGGCGCGGACACCGGGGCCTCGACCACCTGGAGCTCGGCGCGGCTCTCGGCGGCGAGCCGGGCGAGCGCCCCCCGACCCGCGCGGGCCTGCCGGGCCCGGCGCGCCGACTCGCCCTCGACGGTGCCGGCGGCGGCGCCACCGCGGTGGTCGCCGTGCAGCAGCAGCACCCGCACCGCGCCCCACGGGGCCGGCGTGGCGGTGCCCTGGGTGGCGGCGGCGAACCCGACCGCCCGCTCCAGCACGCCCAGCCCCGCCCCGGGCACGTCCAGGGTGGCGAGCCGCTCGATCGCCTGCGGACCGGCGTAGTCGTCGGGCATGGGCAGTTCCATGCCGGGCTGGATGACCAGGCCCGTGGCGACCATCGGCAACGCCATGGTCGGGGCGGCCCAGGCGGTGCCGTCCGGCTGCGCCCCGCCGGCCGCCCCGGACGTGGCCGGCGCCGGGGCGTCGTGGGTGAACACGGCAGGCGAGGGTCCGGACCCGCCGGCCGTCGCGCCGACGGCGGGGGGAGCCTGCGTCGGACCTGCCTGCGCGGGCACGGTGGCCGGCTGCGGGGCACCCGGCTTCAGCCAGGCCGCCTGGCCGGCGACCACGAGGACCACGGCGTCGCAGGCGTCGGCGACCGCCCGGTTGGCCGCCCCGAGCGCGTCGGTGAAGGCCCGCCCGAGCGGGGTGGTGGGCACCAGGGAGAGCCCGACCTCGGGGCTGACCAACACCAGCCGGGCCGCGCAGGAGCGCACCGCCGCCGCCAGTTCGGCGATGGTGGCGGTGTCGTCCGCCGGCTGGTGGGCCGGGTCGAGCAGCACGGTCGCCCAGCCGCCGAGGTCGTCGACGAGCAGCGTCTCGTTCGGCCCGGCGGAGGCGATCACGTCCGCGAGGCGGCGCGGGTCGTCCGCGGTCTCCTCGGTGGTCCAGGTCTCCGGCCGACGGGCGCGGTGCGCCGCCAGCCGGGCCGCCCACTCCGCGTCCTCGGCGGGCGCGTCGGCGGCGGTGGCCACGTAGCGGACCGTCGGCGCGTCGGCGACCAGTGACTCGGCGAACTCGGACTTGCCGGACCGGATACCGCCGAGCACCAGGACCGTGTTCCACCCGTCAACGGACATGCCCGTACTTTAGAGCCAGCGCCCGGGTGCGGCCCTGCGGAGGTACGGGTGCGACCGCCCCCTCGTCGGGTGAGTGGTTCCGACCGGCCGGCGAGCAGCCGGACGCCGGCCCACACGCGGGTTGGCCCTAGCGGGGTGTCTGGTACTGGAAGTCGTTGGGGTTGACCGCCGCCGGCTTCGGGTCCTCCTGCCAGGCGCCCTCGCCGGGCCGGGCGACGAGCGCGTCCAGCAGGTCCTCCCGTTCCATGTGCGCGGCCCCCACGATGCCGCCGCGTACCGCCATCGCCCGCAGCACCTCGGTGTCCTTGTCGTGCAGCGGTTCGTCCATCGTCGCCCCCTCCGGGTCCGCCCGGCGGTCCGGGACCGCCCCGTCGCGCCTGCGGAGCGCATACCCGCCACAGGGGCCGGAGAACCTGGCGCCGCCCGCCCGGCGCAGGGATGTCGGGCCGCTCCGCGCCCGGCCGACTACGCTGGCGGAGGTTCGTCCCACGGGACATCAGCGGCGAGGGGAGACGCGGCATGGCGTGGAGCTGGCGGTACGAGGGCACGAACGGTGAGGCGGTCGAGGGGCCGGCGGAGTCGTTCAGCAGCCAGGCGGACGCCGAATCCTGGATCGGTCAGGCCTGGCGGGAGCTCGCGGCGTCCGGCGTCACCTCGGTCGCGCTCGTGGAGGACGACCGGGTGGACTACCGGATGAGCCTGCTGCCTCCGGCGGAGTGATGGCCGGCGACCGCCCGGGGGGCGAGCCGCTGGTGCTCGGCGTGCCCCGGGCGGCGTTCCGGCCCAGCCCGGTCTTCCTCGCCCTGGTCGCGCTCTTCGTGACCAGCGGGGTGCTCACCTGGAACGGGTTCGGCAACGTCCGGCTCGACGTGTTCCTCTTCGTCGTCTCCGGCTGGCTGGTCTCGCTCTGCCTGCACGAGTACGCACACGCCGTCGTCGCCTACCGGGCCGGCGACCGCAGCGTCGCGCACCGGGGCTACCTGACGCTCAACCCGCTGAAGTACAGCCACCCGCTGCTGTCGATCGCGCTGCCGGTGGTGGTCGTGCTGCTCGGCGGCATCGGCCTGCCCGGCGGGGCGGTGTGGGTGGACCGGCACGCCATCCCGGGGCGGCTCCGGCACACCCTGGTCAGCCTCGCGGGCCCGGCCACCAATGTGGTGTTCACGCTGGTGCTGGTGCTCGCCGTGCGCCTCGGTGCGCCCGGCGGCGGGCCGGTCGAGTTCTGGGCGGCCGTGGCGCTGCTGGCGTTCCTCCAGCTCACCGCGAGCGTGCTCAACCTGCTCCCGGTGCCCGGCCTGGACGGCGGCAACATGATCCAGCCGTGGTTGAACCCGCAGTGGCGCAGGATGTACGACCTGTTCGCCCCGTTCGGCTTCATCCTGCTGTTCGCGCTGCTGTGGAATCCGCGGATCGGCGGCTGGTTCTTCGACGCGGTCTTCGCCGTCTGCGACTTCCTCGGCCTGCCCCCGTGGCTCTACGCCCTCGGCCTGGACCTGGTCCGCTTCTGGCAGGGCTGACCGCCGCACCCGCCGCACCCGCCGCACCCGCGCACCCGCCGCATTCGCCGCATTCGCCGGTCCCGGCGCACCCGCTGCCCGCCGGGGTGCGTGCCGCCCGCGCGGCGCGCGGTTCGTGGTGGCGCTGTCCGGCCCGGCCGGGCGCCCTGCGGGGCCGGCCGGGCCGGGACGACGTCACGGACGCTCGGCGGGAGACTCCGTGCGGGCCGGGTCGCGCTCGACGATCGGGTCGATGATCTCGTCGATCGCCTTGAGCAGCTCGGCGTCGAGCTTCACGCCGGCCGCCTTGACGTTGTCGTGCACCTGCTCCGGGCGGGAGGCGCCGACGATCGCCGAGGAGACGTTCGGGTTCTGCAGCACCCAGGCGACGGCGAGCTGCGCCATGCTCAGCCCGGCCTGCTCGGCCAGTGGCTTGAGCCGCTGCACCCGGGTCAGGACGTCGTCGGTCATGAACCGGGAGATGAAGCCCGCGCCCGACTTCTCGTCCGTGGCCCGGGAGCCGGCCGGTGGGGGCTGGCCCGGCAGGTACTTGCCCGACAGGACGCCCTGCGCGATCGGCGACCAGACGATCTGCCCGACGCCCAGCTCCTCGCTGGTGGGTACGACCTCGGACTCGATGACCCGCCAGAGCATCGAGTACTGCGGCTGGTTGGAGACCAGTGGGACGCGCAGCTCCCGGGCGAGCTGGTGGGCCTCGCGGATCTGCGACGCCTTCCACTCGGAGACGCCGATGTAGTGCGCCTTGCCGGAGTGCACGACGTCGGCGAAGGCCTCCATCGTCTCCTCCAGCGGCGTGCTGTAGTCGTAGCGGTGGGCCTGGTAGAGGTCCACGTAGTCGGTGCGCAGCCGGCGCAGTGAGCCGTTGATCGACTCCATGATGTGCTTGCGGGACAGGCCCCGGTCGTTGCGGCCCGGCCCCGTGGGCCAGTACACCTTGGTGAAGATCTCCAGCCCCTCGCGGCGCTCGCCCTCCAGTGCGCGGCCCAGCACGTCCTCGGCGCGGGTGCCCGCGTACACGTCGGCCGTGTCGAAGGTGGTGATGCCGGCGTCCAGGGCGGCCCGGACGCAGGCGAACGCCGCGTCCTGGTCGACCTGCGAGCCGTGGGTGATCCAGTTGCCGTACGAGATCTCGCTGACCATCAGGCCGGAACGGCCCAGGTGACGGAATTCCATGACCCGACCCTAGCCCGTTCGGATGATGCCCACCGCTCGCGGCGGGGCCCCGTGTCGCTCAGAGCACGGGGCTGGTGTCGACGAGCAGCCGTTCGATCTCGGCGACGACGTCGTCGCGGTCGCGGTGCACGGGCTCGATCAGCGGCTCACCCCGGCGGTCGAGCGCGCCCCAGCGTCCCGTGCCGTCGCCGACCAGGAACGCGACCGGGTGGATGACCAGCGCCGGATGGGTGGGCGGGACCAGCAGCTTGCCGGCCCGGTTCACCACGCCGCGCCGGCCGGCCACGTCCACCACGGCCAGCCCCTCCTCGGTGAAGCCCTCGACGTACCGGCCGTCGGCCAGGACGGTGGGGAACCCGTGGTGCCGGGTGGGCACCACGATCCGGCCGTTGCGGTCGACCGCGCCCCAGCCGTCACGGCGGACCACGGCCACGCCGCGTTGGAACGGGCGTACGTCCGTGAAGCCGTACGGCACGACCACCTCGCCGGTGGCGTCGATCGCCACCCACCCGCCGTCGCCGCCGTCGGAGACCCAGGCCAGCCCGTCGGAGAACGAGCGGACCACCGGGTACGACGGTTCGAGCACCGTGGCCCCGGTGGGGTCGACCAGCGACCACCGCTCGGCCCCGGGGCGCCGCACCCAGGCCAGCCCGTCCCGGAACGGCTGCGCCTGCTCGTACTCGGCCGCGATGACCATGTCGCCGTCCGGGTCGGCGAAACCCCACAGGTCGCCGTCGCGGGCCGGCACCGGGGGCCGGTCACGCTCCAGCACCTCCTCGCGGCTGCGGGGGTACGGCCCGAAGCCCGTCTCCGCGACCCGTTCCGCCACCGCGTCCAGGCTCAGCCGGATCCGGGCCTGCAACTCGGGGTCCTGGGTGCCGCGCAGGTCGAGGGCCCGCTCGAAGTGGTGACAGGCCTCCATCAGCCGACCCTGGTCGTAGCAGGACCGTCCGGCGTGCTCGTGCAGCACCGCGCGCAACCGCTCGGGCAACTCGGTGGAGTTGGCCTCGGCGAAGAGCCGGTCGGCCTCGACGAACTCGCCGCGCCAGCGCAAGACGTGCGCCAGCCGCGCCTGCGCCACCGCCGTACGCCGTAGCTCCCCGGTGGCCTCGGCGTAGGTGAGCGCGAGCCGACCGTCGGCCAGGGCGTCGTCCAGTTCCCCGAGGATCCGGGACACCACCGCCCGCAGGCTGAGCAGCCGGGCACGCGACTTGTTGTCCACGGCCGCGCCCAGCTTCTCGGTCAGCCGTCGCCGGACCGTCCGGAACTCGTCCGGCTCCTCCACGATCTCCCGCAGGGTGGCCGGATCGAGCCGCCAGCGGTAGGCCGCCAACACCTGCTCCGGGTCGTCCTGACGTCCGGCGTCCCGCGACCCGCCCGGCGTCCGCCCGTCGACACCGGCACCGGGCTGGACGCTGTTCGTCCCGGCGGCCGGTGGCTGGACGCTGTTGGTTCCGGCGGTCTGCGGCTCGGCGGTGTTGGTCCCGGCGGCCGGTGGCTGGATGCTGTTGGTCTCGGCGGTCCGCGGCTCGGCGGTGCTCGTCCCGGCGGTCCGCGGCTCGGCGGTGCTCGTCCCGGCGGTCCGCGGCTCGGCGGTGCTCGTCCCGGCGGTCCGCGGCTCGGCGGTGCTCGTGCTGTCGGTGCTGGCTGCGGTGGTGCGGGTCGCGGCGGCGCCCGCTCCGGCAGCGCGTGGTTCGGCGGTGTGGGGTTCCGCGACCGGCGGTGCGCTGGTCCGTTCCTTGCTGGTCGACTCCACCTGCCCGTCGCGCGGTGTCGGGCCGGACGGCGCGGTGGTGGGCGGCGTCGGGGTGGGCGGTGTGGGGCCGGACGGCGCGGCGGTGGGCGGTGTGGCGGTGGGCGGCGCGGAGACCGGTTCGCTCGGCGGGGCCGTCGTCCGCTCGGCCTGTGGTACGGCGGCGGTGTCCTGTGCTGGCCCGTCCGATGCGGGGGCGATGGGTTGCCCGGCAGGCGGCTGCTCCGCCTGCGCGGCGCTGGGCGGAGTCGGTGGCGTGACGATTGGTCGGTCCGACGCGGCGGGGATGGACGGAGCCGGTGGCGTGGAGGCGGGTCGGACCGACGGCTCGGCGACGGAACCGGTCCGAGACACCTGCGTCGCTTCCGTGCGAGGAGCGGCGGCGGGGGAGACCGGCGGCGTTGGCGCCGGTGCACCGCTGCGGATGGGCGTCACGGCCGCCGGGGGCGGATCGCCCGCGACGGGTGGAACACCATGGGTGTCAAGGCCCTTCGGTGACAACCATGGTGTTCCACCCGTGGGGTCGGTCGGGGCGTTCGGGATCCGGTCGACCGCTTCCCGGGTGGGAGCGGTGACGTTGCCGTCCGGGTGGGCGACCCAGGTCTCCGCGCCGGTCACGTCTGCACCCGAGGTCTCCGTACGGACCACGCGGGGCTCGGAGGTCGCCGCGCCGATGACGCGGGGCGCCGGAGCGGCGGTGTCGAGGTCGCCGTGGGCCGCAGTGTCTTCGCCGGCGACGTACGACGCGGGGTCGTCCTGCCCCGGCCCGCTCGAGGTGGGGGCTTCCAGGGCGGAGGGTGCGAGCTCCGGCCGTGCCACTGCCGCCGCAACGGTTTCCTCCGCCGCCACCCGGACGGGTGCTTCCCGCTGTGCCCGAGCCGCTTCCGCCGGTTGTTCCGGAATCGGTCGGACGGGTGGCGCCGGAGCCGGAGAGACGGACGGCGACGCCGGCTCGGGCCGCGTGGGAGGCGCCGGAGCCGGGGACGCGGGCGATGCGGAGTCGGTCTGTGCGGCAGGGGCCGAGACGGGCGTGGCGGAATCGGCCTGCGTGGCCGTGACGGGTCCCGCGGGGCCAGCCTGCGGGGACGGCCCGGGGAGAGGCGGCACGGATGGTACGGCCATGGCGGGCGCTGCGGAGACTGGCTGCTCCGGCGGTGTGCGGGGCGCTACCGGGACAGGCGTGCTGGGCGCTGCGGGGCCCGGCTGGTCCGGGGGTGTGGCCGGGGCCTCGGAGGCGGGTGTGGTGGGCGCTGCGGGGCCCGGCTGGTCCGGCGGTGCGGCGGGTGCGTCGGAGGCGGGCGAGTTGAGGGCTGCGGACGGCCGCCCCGGGGGCGCGGTGGCCGGTGCCAGGTTCGCCGGTGGCGGATCTTGGACGGCCGGCGGGACCGGGGCGGAAGGCCCTGTGGGCGTCGGGGCAGGTGAGGAGGCCGGACCGGTGAGCGGGCCGGACGTCGGGAGGGACGCGGCAGGTGGGGCCAGGGGAGGCGGCTCCGCGACGGTCTCGGCCGGTGCTTCTCGACGGTCGTGAGCCGGCTCCGGTGCCGTGGCGCCGCCCTTGCCAGGAGCCGGGACCGACGTGTCGGGCTCCAGGGTCGGCACCGCCGCCTCCACGGTCGACACGTCACTCGGAGCCGACACGTCATCCGGAGTCGTCGTGTCGCTCGCTGTCGTCGTGTCGCGTGCGGTCGACGCGGTGGGTGCAGTCGCCGTGGTCGCAGTCGCCGTGCTGGTCGAGGTCGGCGCGACGGTGGGGAAAGCGTCAGCCTGGCTGGCGGGTCGGGTTTCGTCCGACGTGGCCGGAGGTGCCACGGGCCTGGACGGCCGGAACCAGGCGTCCGCCCCGCTCGCCGGGGGCGACTGGGGACGTGGCGGGGCGGCCGGCGCGGGCGGGTCGCTCGGTGGCGGCGGGACGTACCGCCTGGGCCGGTCGGGCGCGATGGGCGGCTGCGGTGACGGAGTCTCCTGCCTGGCGACGCCCGCTGCTCCCTGGCCCTCGGGTGACCGGTGCGGTGCGCGCGGAGGGTCGGCAGACGGCCGCCCGGACGGCGTCGGGGCCGAGGTGTGGGCTCCGGACCGGGCCTCGCCGTGTCCGGTGCCCGGCGCCGGCGCGTGCGGCTGAGCGGGTGCCGGTCCGGCCGGGGCGGGAGCGGACAGCGTGTCGCGGGTCGCCTGGCTCCCTGCACCGGGCGCCGTGCCGGCTGTCGTCTGAGGGGCCGGGTCGGCGGTCGGCTCGGGTGCCGTGCCGGTCACCCTGCTGGCGGTCGCCTCCGGTGCCGGCAGGAACTCCAGGCGTAGGCGGGCGGCGGGAGATGCCGGGACAGCCGTGGCGTCGTCCTCCCGGGACGGACGCGGCGTGTGCCCGCTGGCGGGACCCGCCGGGGCTGTCGGGGATTCACCGGCCGGGTCGGCCGGCGAGACCGTCCGGTCCGTCGGGCCTGCGGGCGACGTCGGGCGGCTGGCGGCCGGGCCGGCCGGCGACACCGGGCGGTCGGTCGTCCGGTCCGTCGAGCCTGCGGGCGACGTCGGGCGGCTGGCGACCGGACCTGCCGGCGACACCGGGATTGCGGCGCGCCCTGCCGGCGGGGTCTGCCGGGAGAGGGGACCGGCGGGCGACACGGGGCCGGTGGCCGGACCCGCAGACGAGGCAGGCGGGTAGGGAGGGCTGGCGGGTGACACCGGCTGCCCACGCATCGGTACGGCCGCGTCGGGCCGGCCGGCGGGCGGCGGCAGGTCGCGGGCCGGTGCCGGGGAGACGGGCCGCCCCGGTGCCGCACCGTCCCCGGCCGGCGCCCGGTAAGCCGCCGGTCCGGGAGCCGCCGGTCCGGGAGCCGCCGGGGTGCCGTAGGTCGAAGAGGGCCGGCGATGGTCGTACCCGGGCGGGGGAGCCGTGCCCTCCTCGGGGCGGGGCCGGTCGACGGGTCGCCGGTGCTCGAGGTGGGGCTCGGCGCGCCGCGCCGCGTCCCGGTCGAAACCGGGCCGTACGGGGCCCGGCGGGGGCCACGGCAGTGCGCCGTCCGGCTGCGGGTGTCCCCGGGGCTCCCGGTACGCCTCGGGCTCCCCGGGAACGCCTGCCCGGGCGGCCCCGCGTGGACCGTGTTCCGGGTGCGCCTCGGCGCGTGCCGCCTCGGGCGTCCGTCGGGGCTCGTGCGGCTCCCGCTGCGAGGGCTGCCCGTCAGCACGGGGGTGCTGCCCGGTGGGAGCCCGGTCGGGGCGCGGCCACCCGTCGGCGGGTACGCCGGGTTCCCGGCCCCGATCGCTCGGACCCCGCTCCCACTGCGGGTCCGCGGCACGCTCCCACTGCGGATCCCCGGAGCGTTCCCACTGCCGGTCGGGCGACCGCTCCCGCTGCCCGGCGGAGGGGCGTTCCCACCGCTGGTCCGCGGAGCGTTCCCACTGCCGCTCGGACGGGCGCTCCCATGCTGCGGCGGAGGGGCGTTCCCGCTGGCTCTCGGCGGGACGGGGCTCCGGAGCCGGGGCGCTCCACTGGTAGCGGGGCCGGCGTGCGTCCGGGCCCGCCTGGAGTCCGTCGGCGGGCTCCGCCCGACGGTCGGGGCCGGGCATCGCCGGGCGGTCGGGACCGCGCTCGGCCCGGCGGTCGTGGGTCGGGTCCGGTCGGCGGTCGTGGCCCGGGTCCGGCCGGTGGTCGTCGCCGGTGTCCGGGCGCCCGTACGCCAGCGGACGGCGGGGCGGCGTGCCCTCGTCGGGACGGCGTGCCGGCGCGCCCTCGTCGGGCTCCGGGAGCCAGCCCGGCTCGGTCCTGCCGGCCGGGGAGACGGGGCGGTCCCGCCCGGCCGGCTCGTACCGGGGGGCGCGGGTGTCGTAGCGGTCGGGACCGGCGTGCTCACGCTGCCGGGGGGCGTCGGTGGGCCGGCCGGGGGCGTCGAATCCGCCCCGGTCGTTGCGGTGCGGTGGTTCCTGCCGTGGCGGCCACTGCCGCTCGTCCGGGCGGCGCGGCTCGGCGTGCGGGCGGTACGGCGCCTCGCCCTGTCGTCGCGCGTCGAGGTCGTCCGGCCGTGGGGGCCACGTGTCCTGCCGACCGGGCCGCCCGTCGGACAGGTCGTCCCAGGACCGGCCGATGTAGGTCCCGTCGGGCCGGGTGGGTGCGAGCGGGGGCACCTCCGCCCGGCCCACGGCCGAGCGGTCCCGGCGTGCGGGCGGTGCGTGTTCGACGCCGATGTCGCCCGCGTAGCGCTGGCCCGGGAACTGCGGGTGCCACTCGGTGGTCGGCTCGATCATCCAGGCCGGCTCGGCGGAGTCGTGCCAGTGGTCGTAGTAGCGGCTCATCCGGCCGACCTGTCGCCACGCAGGGTAGGCGTCACGCCCGCGGCGTGCCGTCGGTGAGCGGGCGCGCCCGGGTGTCCGGTCGGCGTCCGCCCGCTCACGGCGGCGCCCCGGTTGCCGGCTCGCGTCCGCTCGCTCACGGCGATGTCACCTCGTTGCAAAATTGTCGCGCTGGGCGCTCCACGTGCCGGTAGAGTCGCCCCTCCGGTACGGCGTGGCTGCGGAAGGAGGGTAGCGGCGTGGGCTCGCTCACCGCCACTGTGGCACCGTCCACCGCCCCAAACGTTATCCTATGGTTCCGGACATTTAAGGCTATAACCGGATCAGGCTTCCGGCGTTACGCCACGTACCGGCAGGCGTCGGTGGCGGGCGTCGTGACCAACACGGTCTTCGGCTTCCTACGGTGTTACGTCCTGCTCGCGACGGTCGGCGCGGCCGGCACCGTGGCCGGGTACGACCGGGGGCAACTCGCCACCTTCGTCTGGGTGGGCCAGGGCCTGCTGGCGGTCGTCCTCCTCTGGGGCTGGACGGAGTTGGCCGACCGGATCCGCACCGGCGACGTCGCCAGCGACCTGCTCCGCCCCGTGCACCCCGTGACCAGCCATCTCGCCGCCGACCTGGGCCGCGCCGGGCACGCCGCGCTGGTCCGGTTCCTTCCGCCGGTGCTCGTCGGGCCGCTCTTCTTCGACGTTTACGTGCCCCGCCGCTGGTCCACCCTGCCGATCTTCGCGTTCTCCGCCGTCGTCGCCGTGGTCCTCTGCTTCGGCTGTCGCTTCCTGGTCAACGCCACCGCGTACTGGTTGCAGGACGTCCGGGGGCCGCTGATCCTCTGGACCCTCGCCTCGGGGGTGCTCGCGGGGCTCTACTTCCCGCTGCGTTTCCTGCCGGAGTGGCTCCAACTCGTCCTCTGGTGGGGCACCCCCTTCCCGAGCCTGCTCCAGACCCCGCTCGACGTGCTGGTCGAGCGCGACCCGACCGGCGTCCAGACCGGGCTGGTCGGCCTCCAGGTCGCGTGGGCGGTGCTGATCCTGGCCGCCTGCCGGCTGGTGCAGCGTCGCGCGGAACGTCGCATGGTGCTCCACGGTGGCTGACGCGTCGGGCGGGACGCTGGCCGCGTACCGGGCGCTGCTCGGCGCGCAGGCGCGTGCGCAGACGGCGTACCGGACCTCGTTCGTGATCGACGTGGTCGGCAACGTCGGGTCCACCGTCTTCGACGTGCTCACCGTGCTGGTGATCTTCGGGGTCACGCGGGAGCTGGGCGGCTTCACGCTGCGCGAGACGATGGTGATGGTCGGCCTCTCGACGTGCGCCTTCGCCGTCGCCGACCTGCTGGTGGGCAGCATCGAGCGGCTGCCCCGGTACGTGCGCACCGGTCTTCTCGACGCCGTGCTGGTGCGTCCGCTCGGCGCCCTGCCCCAGCTGCTGCTGATGGACCTCCCGCTGCGCAAGGTGTCCCGCGCGGCCTTCGGGCTCGCCGTGCTGGTGATCGCGGTCGCCTCCGCCGGCGTCGAGTGGACCCCGGCCCGGGCGCTGCTGGTGGTCCTCGCCCCGCTGGCCGGCGTGGTCTTCTTCGGGTCGGTCTTCGTGGCCACCGCCACCGTCTCGTTCTGGTGGGTCGACTCGGGGGAACTGGCCAACTCGGTGACCTACGGGGGCCGGGACTTCACCTCGTACCCGATCACCGTCTTCGAGGGCTGGTTCCGCGCGGCGTTCGCGTACGGCCTGGGCTTCGCCTTCGTCAGCTACCACCCGGCGCTGGCGCTGCTCGGCCGCGCCGACCCGCTCGGCCTGCCGGCGTGGGTCGGTTGGGCCGCGCCGGCCGTCGCGCTGGTCGCGGCCGCCGGGGCGGCGGCGACCTGGCGCACCGGGATCCGCCACTACCGGAGTACGGGGTCATGAGCGACGACGTGATCGTGGCCGACGGGCTGCGCAAGGAGTTCACGGTCCGGGTACGGACCGGCCGGCTGCGACGGGAGAAGCGTCTGGTCACCGCCGTCGACGGCATCGACCTGCGGGTGGCCCGGGGCGAGATGCTGGGCTACATCGGGCCCAACGGCGCCGGCAAGTCGACGACGCTGAAGATGTTCACCGGCGTGCTGACGCCCTCCGCCGGCGAGGTACGCGTGTGCGGCCTGCGCCCGGTGGCCCAGCGGACCCGGCTCGCGCTGCGCGTCGGCGTGGTCTTCGGCCAGCGCTCGCAGCTCTGGTGGGACCTGCCGCTGCGCGACTCGTTCGCGCTGCTGCGGCACGTCTACCGGGTGCCGGCCGCCGCGCACGCCGCCCGGCTGCGCCGCTGCCGCGGCCTGCTCGACCTGGACCCGTTCCTGGACACCCCGGTCCGGCAGCTCTCCCTCGGGCAACGCATGCGCGGCGAGCTGACAGCCGCCCTGCTGCACGGTCCGGAGGTGCTCTTCCTCGACGAGCCCACCATCGGCCTCGACGTGGTCAGCAAGCAGGCGGTGCGCGGCTTCCTCGGCGAGCTGGGCCGGGCCGGGGACACGACGCTGGTGCTCACCACGCACGACCTCGCCGACATCGAGCGGCTCTGCCGCCGCCTGGTGGTGGTCGACCACGGGCGGGTGGTGCACGACGGGTCGATCGCCGCCCTGCACGAGCGGTACGGGTCGCGCCGGCTGCTCGTCGCCGACCTGGACGCCCCGCTGCCCGGGCCGCCGGCGCTACCGGGCGCGCCGCTGCAGCGGCAGGAGGCCGACGGGCACCGGCTCGTCTTCGCGCTCGAGTCGGCGGGGGTCGCCGAGGTGGTGGCGGCCCTGGCCGGGCTGGGCGCGGTGCGGGACGTCTCGATCGTCGAGCCGGACATCGAGGACGTGGTGGCCCGGCTCTACCGCAGCCGCCGGGGCAGCGACGACGCCGACCTCCGGGGCGACGACGCCGACCTCCGGGGCGGCGGCCAACCGCTGAGGCTGTGACGGCGGCGGCCCCTCGCCGACATGCGGGAGGGGCCGTCGGTGCGACAGGCTCAGACCGGGTCGCCGATGTTCACCTGGGGGGCGGGGGCGCGCATCCGGCGGAACGTGATCGACCGCATGATGGCGTAGAGGTAGAGCGAGCCCATCCGCTGCCCGGTGTTCGGGAAGCGCTCCCGGATCAGCTTGCGGATCTTCCGCGAGATCAGGACCGAGTCGATCACCACGCCCAGGGCGAGCGCGCCCCAGAGGACGTTGGAGACCAGGCGGACGATCGGCGGCATCGCGGCGTTCGAGCCGATCAGCACGATCAGCGCGCCACCGAAGAACCAGGTGCCGACCGTACGCCGGGAGTCGACCACGTTGCGGGCCAGCAGCCGCTCCGGGCCGCGGTCGCGGGGACCGCCCTCACGGCGGAACTCGGCCGCCGCCTCGGCGCGCAGCTGGCGCTTGCGCTCCCGCTGCTCCTCCTTGGTCAACGGCTTGGTGGCCGCGGCCGGCCGGCGGCCGGCGGTGGGCCGCTTGGGGGTTACCTTGCCCAGCTCCTTCTTGCTCGGGGTGTAGCCCCGGGGCTGGGCGGGCGTGGACTCCTCGTCGGGGGTCACCGGGGTGACGGCCTCGTCGACGAGGTCGGGGGACTTGCGGCGAAACAGCGACGGCACGCGGAAAGGGTAGCCAAACGACGGCGCCCGGTGCACATCGCGGTGCACCGGGCGCTGACGGGAGTGCTCGAGGTTACGGACGCTCGACGTGCGCGCCGAGGTCGGCGAGCTTCGCCTCGAAGTCCTCGTAACCCCGGTTGATCAGGTCTACGCCGTAGACCCGGGAGGTGCCCTCCGCCGCCAGCGCGGCGATCAGGTGGCTGAAACCGGCCCGCAGGTCGGGGATGACCAGGTCGGCGGCGTGCAGCTTGCTCGGCCCCGCGATGACCGCGGAGTGCTTGAAGTTGCGCCGGCCGAAGCGGCACGGGGTGCCGCCGAGGCAGTCCCGGTAGACCTGGATGTTGGCGCCCATCGAGTTGAGCGCCTCGGTGTAGCCCAGCCGCTGCTCGTAGACCGTCTCGTGGACGATGGACAGGCCCCGGGCCTGGGTGAGCGCCACCACCAGCGGCTGCTGCCAGTCGGTCATGAAGCCCGGGTGCACGTCGGTCTCCAGCGCCACGGCGTTCAGCTCGCCGCCGGGGTGCCAGAACCGGATGCCGCCCTCCTGGCCCGGGTCGCCGAGCTTCGGGGGGCGGGCGTCGGTGACCTCGTACTCGCCGCCGACGGAACGGAAGATGTTCAGGAAGGTCATCATGTCGGCCTGCTGCGCGCCGAGCACCTCGACGTGGCCGCGGGTCGCCAGCGCCGCCGCCGCCCAGCTCGCCGCCTCGATCCGGTCGGGGATCGGCCGATGCGTGTAGCCGTGCAGCCTCGGCACACCCTGGATCTCGATGACCCGGTCGGTGTGCACCTTGATGATCGCGCCCATCTTCTGCAGGATGCAGATCAGGTCGATGATCTCCGGCTCCACCGCCGCGTTGCGCAGCTCCGTGACGCCCTCGGCCATCACCGCCGTCAGCAGCACCTGCTCGGTCGCGCCGACGCTCGGGTACGGCAGGGCGAACTTGGTGCCGTGCAGCCCGTTCGGCGCCGAGAGGTGCAGCCCCTCGGGGGTCTTCTCGACCGTCGCGCCGAACTCCCGCAGCGCCTGCAGGTGGAAGTCGATCGGACGCGGCCCGATGTGGCAGCCGCCCAGGTCGGGGATGAACGCGTGGCCGAGGCGGTGCAGCAGCGGCCCGCAGAACAGGATCGGGATGCGGCTGGAGCCCGCGTGCACGTTGATCTGGTCCGTGCTGGCGCTCTCCACGTTCGCCGGGTCGAAGACGAGCTCGCCGTCCTCGCCGCCGTCGGTGACCTTCACCCCGTGCAGGCCGAGCAGGCCACGGACCACCTCGACGTCACGGATCTTCGGCACGTCGAACAGTCGGCTCGGGCTGTCACCCAGCAGCGCGGCGACCATCGCCTTCGAGACCAGGTTCTTCGCGCCGCGCACGCGGATCCGCCCTTCGAGCGGAGTACCTCCGTGTACGACCAGGACGTCGTCGGTCAACGCAACCTCCAGCGCGTCGGTGCTGCCGTGTTGATGGTGGGGCACACGATGTTCATCGCTACCCGGTATGCGGCCATGTCGAAACGGCCCGCGTCAGTTCGTCGCACCGGCAGCATAGCCCTCGGTGACGAAGATGGACTCGGGCACATCGCCCCTGGGGGCATTTATCGGTGATCGGACCCTTTTCCGTGCCAGTTCCGCTACGGACGGTGATCAGCTCGCCGCCGGTGGTGGAGTGTCCGCTCCCGGAAGGGCCAGCATCTTCTCCAGCGCCACCCGGGCGTGGTGCGCGGTGTCCGGGTCGACGGTGATGTGGTTGACCACCCGACCGGCCACCAGCTCCTCCAGCGCCCAGACCAGGTGCGGCAGGTCGATCCGGTTCATGGTCGAGCAGTAGCAGACGGCCTTGTCCAGGAACATGATCTGCTTGTCCGGGTGGGCCAGCGCGAGCCGCCGGACCAGGTTCAGCTCGGTGCCGACGGCCCAGGCCGAACCGGCGGGAGCCGCCTCGATGGCCTTGATGATGTATTCCGTCGAACCGACGAAGTCGGCGGCGGTGACCACCTCGTGCCGGCACTCCGGGTGCACCAGCACGTTGACCCCCGGCACCCGCTCCCGCACGTCGTTGACGCTGTCCAGCGTGAACCGGCCGTGCACCGAGCAGTGCCCGCGCCACAGGATCATCCGCGCGTCGCGCAGCTGCTCGGGGGTGAGCCCGCCGTTCGGCTTGTGCGGGTCGTAGAGGACGCAGTCGTCCAGCGAGAGGCCCATCTCCAGCACCGCCGTGTTGCGGCCCAGGTGCTGGTCGGGGAAGAAGAACACCTTCGAGCCCTGCTCGTAGGCCCACTGCAGCGCCCGCTTCGCGTTCGACGAGGTGCAGACCACGCCGCCGTTGCGCCCGACGAAGCCCTTGATGTCCGCCGAGGAGTTCATGTAGGTCACCGGGACGGTCTGCGCCGCGACGCCCAGTTCGGCGAGCACGTCCCAGGCAGTCTGGACCTGCGACAGCACCGCCATGTCCGCCATCGAGCAGCCGGCGGCCAGGTCGGGCAGGATGACCTTCTGCGCGTCCGAGGTGAGGATGTCGGCGCTCTCGGCCATGAAGTGCACACCGCAGAAGACGATGTACTCCGCGTCGGGCCGGGCCGCCGCCTCGCGGGCGAGCTTGAACGAGTCGCCGGTCACGTCGGCGAACTGGATCACTTCGTCGCGCTGGTAGTGATGTCCCAGCACGAAGACCTTGCTGCCCAGTGCCGCCTTGGCCGCCGTGGCCCGGGCCACCAGGTCCGGGTCGCTGGGCGCAGGCAGGTCACCCGGACACTCGACGCCGCGCTCCGTGGCGGGGTCGCTGCCCCGGCCGAGCAGCAGCAGTGCCGTCGCGGTGTTGGAGGGTTCCACCCAGGTCGAATTCACGTGATCCATGGTCCCACAGTGCGGCCTCGCCGCAGACGGCGCCGGTGTGTGCTGCCACACTGCTCGGCATGCGCGTGCTGCTCTGCCCGGACAAGTTCGCCGGTACGCTGCCGGCCCCGCAGGTCGCCGACGCCGTGGCGACCGGCTGGCGGCAGGTCGCGCCCGGCGACGACCTGCTCGTCCGGCCCCTGTCGGACGGGGGGCCGGGCTTTCTCGACGTGCTCACCGACGCGCTCGGCGGGCGCCGGGTCGCGGTGCCGACCGTCGACCCGCTCGGCCGCCCGGCCGCCGGTGAGATCCTGCTCACCGACGGCGGTGCGACCGCCTGGCTGGAGAGCGCCCAGGCGTGCGGGCTGCACCTGCTCGACGCGGGCGAGCGCGACCCGAAGACCACCTCCTCGTACGGGCTGGGGATGCTCGTCGCCGCCGCCGTGGAGGCCGGCGCCCGCACGGTCGTGGTCGGGCTGGGCGGCTCGGGCACCAACGACGGCGGCGCGGGCATGCTCACCGCACTCGGCGTGACCCCGCTGGACGCCACCGGGCAGGCCCTGCCGTACGGCGGGGCGGCGCTCGGCGCGGTGGACGCCCTCGACGGCGCGCCCCGGCTGCGCGGCGCCCACCTGGTGGCCGCCACCGACGTGGACAACCCGCTGCTCGGGCTGCACGGGGCGAGCAACGTGTTCGGCCCGCAGAAGGGCGCCGACCGGGCCGACGTGCTGCTGCTCGACGCCGCGCTGGAGCGCTTCGCCGCCGTGCTGGAGCGGGACCTGCCCGGCTGCCCCGAACGGCTGGGCGCGCTGCCCGGTGGCGGCGCGGCCGGCGGGCTGGGCGCGGCGATCCTGGCGCTGGGCGGACGCTGCGAGTCGGGCATCGGCATGGTCACCCGGGCGATCGGGCTGGACACCACGCTCGACGCCGTCGACCTGGTGATCACCGGGGAGGGCTCGTTCGACCACCAGTCGCTGCGCGGCAAGGTGGTGGCCGGGGTGGCCGGCGCCGCCCGGGACCGGGGCGTGCCCTGCGTGGTGGTCGCCGGCCGGGTGAGCACCGGCCGGCGGGAGGCCGGGGCGGCCGGGGTGACCGACGCGTACAGCCTGGTGGATCACTTCGGGGGCGAGGAGCACGGCGGGCTGGCCGCCGCGATGGCCCGCCCCGCCGAGGGGCTGCGGGCGCTCGGCACCCGGCTCGCCCGGCAGTGGAGCCGCTGACCAGCCCCCGTGTCCGCCGCGTCGGGCGGCGGCGCAGGTCACGCCGAACGGGTGGGGTCGGCCGCGGCGGCGTACCATCGGATCTGGACCACACCGGGAATGGCTGGGCGACAGGAGATGTTGGCCAGTGCGTCCGGACCCAACCGCGCAGGGAGATTTCACGTGACCACGCCAGCGCAGACCGAGTCGACCGAGGCCAAGGCCCCCACGTCCGTCGTCCTCACCGACGTCGCGGCGCAGAAGGTCAAGGCCCTGATCGAGCAGGAGGGCCGCGACGACCTGCGGCTCCGGGTCGCCGTGCAGCCGGGTGGCTGCTCCGGCCTGCGGTACCAGCTCTTCTTCGACGAGCGGTCGCTCGACGGTGACGTCGTCACCGACTACGACGGTGTCGAGGTCGTCGTCGACCGGATGAGCGCCCCCTACCTGACCGGCGCCACCATCGACTTCGCCGACCGCATCGACGCCCAGGGCTTCACCATCGACAACCCCAACGCGGGCAACTCCTGCGCCTGCGGCGACTCGTTCAGCTGAGCCGCACCAGCGCCGACCACGGCGGGGCCGTCCCACGGGGCGGCCCCGCCGTCGTCGTCCGCCCCCCGGAACGCGCCGTCGGGGAGGTGTCCAGGGGCAGACCGAGCGGTCATCCTGGGAAGGCCGGGCCGGTAGGCTGACCGGCGCCCTGCTCCCGACCCCGAGGTTGACATGAAGATCGCCGTGACCGGCTCGATCGCCACCGACCATCTGATGAGCTTCCCCGGTCGCTTCGCCGACCAGTTCCTGGCCGACCAGCTGCACAAGGTCTCGCTCTCCTTCCTGGTGGACGACCTGGTGCTGCGCCGCGGCGGGGTGGCGGCCAACATCGCCTTCGGCATGGGGCAGCTCGGCCTGCGTCCGGTCCTGGTCGGCGCGGTCGGCGCGGACTTCGCCGACTACCGCTCCTGGCTGGAGCGCCACGGCGTCGACTGCGACTCGGTGCACGTCAGTGAGGTGGCCCACACGGCCCGGTTCGTCTGCACCACGGACACCGACATGTGCCAGATCGCCTCGTTCTACGCCGGGGCGATGAGCGAGGCCCGCAACATCGAGCTGGCGCCGGTGGCCCGCCGCCTCGACGGGCTGGACCTGGTCCTGGTGGGCGCGAACGACCCGGAGGCGATGCTGCGGCACTCCGCCGAGTGCCGGGAGCGGGGCTACCGGTTCGCCGCCGACCCGTCCCAGCAGCTCGCGCGCATGGACGGCGAGGACATCGTCGGGCTGATCGACGGCGCCGAGTACCTGATGACCAACGACTACGAGAAGTCGCTGCTGCAGAGCAAGGCCGGGCTGACCGACGCGCAGCTGCTCGACCGGGTCCAGGTCCGGGTCACGACGCTGGGCAAGCACGGCGTGGAGATCGCCGGGCGGGACTTCGACCCGATCCACGTGCCGATCGCGCGGGAGACCCTGGCGGTCGACCCGACCGGCGTCGGCGACGGCTTCCGGGCCGGTTTCTTCACCGCGCTCTCCTGGGGGCTCGGGCTGGAGCGGGCCGCCCAGGTCGGCTCCCTGCTCGCCACGCTGGTGCTGGAGACCGTCGGCACACAGGAGTACGAGGTCCGCCGCGACCTGTTCGTCAAGCGCCTCGCCGAGTCGTACGGCGACGTGGCCGCCAAGGAGGTCCGCCCGCACCCCCTGCCGTGACACCGGGGGGGGTCGCGGGGCGGCGGGGGTGGGCGAGACACCCCCCGTCGGCCCGGGTCAGTGACGGCGGCGGACGTCGAAGGCGGGGCCGTCGGGGCCCGTGACGGTGCCCAGGAACTCCTGGCCGCGCATCCGGCACCAGGCCGGGAGGTCCACCGCCGCCGCCGGATCGTCCGCGAGCACCCGCACCACCGTGCCGACGGGCAGCTCGGGCAGCCGCCTGGCCACCGCGATCACGGGCAGGGGGCAGCGCTGGCCGCGGCAGTCGAGGATCTCCGCCGGCGCGGTCACAGCCCCACCACCCCGGCCTCGGCGCGCAGTTCCGCCACGATGCCGGGCAGTTCGGTGAGGAACCTCTCCACGTCGGCCTCCGTCGTCTCCCGGTGCAGCGAGACCCGCACGTTGCCGTGCGAGAGCACCCCCATCGCCTCCAGCACGTGCGACGGCCGCAGCGTGGACGACGTGCACGACGAGCCCGAGGAGACGGCGAACCCGCGCCGGTCGAGCGCGTGCAGCAGGGCCTCGCCGTCGACGTAGAGGCAGGAGAAGGTCACCAGGTGCGGCAGGCGGTGGTCGGGATCACCCACCACCTCCACGTCGGGCACCTCCGCCGCCACCCGGGCCCGGATCCGGGCCACCAGGGGCGTCAGCCGGGCCGCCTCGGCCGCGGCGTCGGCCGTCGCCGCGCGCAGACTCGCCGCCGCCGCCACCACGGCGGGCAGGTTGAGCGTTCCCGGCGTACGCCCTGCCTCCCGGTCGTCTGCCGGCCAGGGCGACTCCCAGCGGGTGCCCTTGCGTACGACCAGCAGCCCCACCCCGGGTGGTCCGCCCCACTTGTGCGCGCTGGCGGTCAGCACCGACCAGCCCGCCGGCACCGGGGCCCGGCCCACCACCTGGGCGGCGTCCACGTACAGCGGCACCCCGGCGTCGGCGCACTCCCGCGCGGCTTCGGCCACCGGCTGGAGTGTGCCGACCTCGTGACTGGCGGCGATCAGCGCGGCCAGCGCCACCCCGGGCGCCCGGACCGCCGCCGCCCAGCGATCCAGGTCGAGCCGGCCCAGCCGGTCCACCGGCACCGACGTGGCCGTGCCGCCCGCCGCGACGTGCTTCTCGGCGGCGTGCAGCACCGCCGAGTGCTCGATCGCGGAGTGCACCAGCGCGGCACCGACCCGTCGACGGCCGGTCAGGCCCCCCAGCACGGCGGAGTGCGCGGCCGTCGTACCGCTGGGGGTGAAGGACAGCTCGTCGGCGCGCACGCCGAGCGTCTGCGCGCAGGCCTCGCGGGCGGCGTCGAGGAGTTGACGGGCGCGGCGCGCCTGCGTGTAGAGGCGGCCGGGGTCGGCCCAGCCGTCGTCGAGGGCGGCCAGCAGCCCCTGGCGGGCGACCGGGTGCAGCGGCGCGGCGGTGGCCGCGTCCAGGTAGACCGGGGATGCGCTCACGGAAGCCAAGGTATCGCGCCGCTATGGCCAAGATCCCCCCGATGGGGGCCGACAGCGACCCCAACACGGTCCAGCCCGTCATGGTCGAGTAATCTGCGACCGTCGGTGACGCCTTTGCCGCTGGTGCTGTCGCTCCGCAGGCGGAGGGCAGGGACAACACACCGCGGCGCGCTAGGGAGGCAGGACCAGGTGGTCGCAAGGAGTTCGGAGGTACGGCCGTCGGCCGTACGGCACAGCGCTTCCCCAGGAGCCGATGGGCGCCGGGGACGTGGTGCCGGTCGGATCGCCGGGCTCGGCCTCGGCGGAGCGGCGCTGCTGGTCCTGCTCACGGGCTGCGACGTCGGCGCGGCGTTCGGCGGATTCGGCTGGCCCCAGGGCGGCATCACGCCCGAGTCGCACCGGATGTACGACCTGTGGATCGCCTCGTGCATCGCGGCGCTCGCGGTCGGCGTCTTCGTGTGGGGCCTGATCTTCTGGTGCGTCGTGCGCTACCGCAAGCGGGGCAACGAGCTGCCGGTGCAGACCCGTTACAACATGCCGATGGAGTTCCTCTACACCATCGCGCCGATCCTGATCGTCTCCGTGCTCTTCTACTACACGGCGGTGGTCCAGACCGACGTGGTGCGGACGACCAAGAACCCCGACGTCACGGTCGAGGTGGTCGCGTTCAAGTGGAACTGGCAGTTCAACTACCGCGACGGTCAGGGCCAGGACGCCAACACCGTCGCCTCGGTGCTCGGCACCAGCGAGGTCATCCCGATCCTCGTGCTGCCGACCGACCGGTCCATCCGGTTCGAGGAGACCAGCCGCGACGTCATCCACTCGTTCTGGGTGCCGGAGCTGCTGTTCAAGCGCGACGTCATGCCGGGCAAGATCCGCAACGTCTTCGAGGTATCGAGGCTGGAGGCCGAGGGTGCCTACGTCGGCCGCTGCGCCGAGCTGTGCGGCAGCTACCACGCCTTCATGAACTTCGAGCTGCGGGTCGTCTCCCCGGAGAAATACGAGCAGTTCCTGGCGGCCAAGCGCGACGGCCGGTCCACGCAGGAGGCGCTGACGGCCATCGGCGAGGACCCGTACGCGAAGACCACCAGGCCGTTCGAGACCCGTCGCGCCGAGGCCAACTTCAACCCGGACGACGCGCCGGCCGGCGCGGGAAGCTGAGGGATCGGGCATGAAGACCGAGTGGCGCATCTTCCTGGTCATCGCCGGGTTCCTGCTCTTCGCCACCTTCCTCTACGGCGGGTGGACCGCCGCCGACTCCGGTGGTCAGGTCGAGTGGGTGGGCACCATCGCCCTGCTGCTGAGCTTCCTGCTCTGCTCGATGTGTGGCGGCTTCTTCTGGTTCGTCTCCCGCCGCATCGACCTGCGGCCGGAGGACCGGCCCGACGGTGAGATCGCCGACGGCGCGGGTGAGATCGGCTTCTTCAGCCCGGGCAGCTACTGGCCGTTGGGTCTGGCGATCGCCGTCGGGCTCGCCGGGTTCGGCCTCGCGTTCTGGCAGTTCTGGCTGCTCGGCCTGGGCATGCTGGCGGTCACGTTCGCCGTCTGCGGTCTGCTGTTCGAGTACTACAGCGGCACCCGGCGCACCGCCGAGCACTGATCGGTCGCTCGCACCGACGCCCTACGTCACGAAGGGCTGCCTCCCCCGGGGGGGCGGCCTTCGGTCGTCCGGGGGCGGGGCCCCCCGGGCGGGGC
>NZ_JBAKHL010000012.1:0-105622 GCF_036902715.1 Micromonospora sp. CPCC 205546 | reverse complement strand
CCCCCCCCCCCACCACGACGGCAAGAACGCCCCCCCCCGGGGGGGGGGCGGCCCTTCGGTCGTCCGGGAGCGGGACCCACGGGCCGGGCGTTGCGGCACCCGGCGGGGGCCGCCCGGCGTGCGGGGCCGCCGTTCAGGCGGCGTTGCGCCGGTCGGACCGGCGGCGCCGGTCGGTCGGGCGCACCAGCGGGACCGTCACGGCGGCGAACAGCACGGCCGCGCCGCATCCCGTGCAGAGCAGCTCGGGGCAGTCGGCGCCGTGGCCGTCGGCGCACGGGGGCGCCTCGAACGGCTCAACGCCCTCGCAGGTGTCGCAGTAGAGCTCGCGCTCCGACACGGGCGTCTCCTCTCGTTCCGGTCCCGCGGGGGGTGCCGCGCACGCCCCTGGGGAGTGCCGCCTTCGACGGCGCAGGACGGATGTGGGAATCACTCAGCTGTAGTTTCCCACGGGGGTCCGACAACCTCCGGGCGGCACCGGCGTCAGAGGGACCGCGCGACCTGGATCCAGCGGTCGAGGACGCGGGCGGCGGCCCCGGAGTCGACGGACTCGGCGGCCCGGTCCAGCCCGGCCCGCAGCGCCTCGGTGAGGTCGCCGTCGAGCGGGCCCTGGGTGGCCAGCGCCGCCGCCGCGTTGACCAGGACGGCGTCGCGCACCGGGCCGGTCTCACCGGAGAGCAGCCGGCGGACCACGTCGGCGTTGAAAGCGGCGTCACCGCCCCGCAGGTCAGCCAGGGTGGCCCGGGGTACCCCGAGGTCGGTCGCGTCCAGCACCGTCTCCCTGACGGCGCCGCCCTGGGCCACCCAGAGGCGGGTGGGAGCGGCGGTGGTGAACTCGTCCAGCCCGTCCTCGCCGCGCATGACCAGCACCGAATCGCCCCGGGCGGCGAAGACGTCGGCCATCACCCGGGCCATCCGGCGGTCGAAGCAGCCGACCGCCGCGGCGCGGGGCCGCGCCGGGTTGGTGAGCGGGCCGAGGAAGTTGAACACGGTGGGCACGCCCAGCTCCCGGCGCACCGGGCCGGTGTGCCGCATGCCGGGATGGAACCGGGCCGCGAAGCAGAACCCGATGCCCGCCTCCGCGACGCAGTGGGCCACCCCCTCCGGCCCCAGGTCGAGCGGCACGCCGAGGAACTCCAGCACGTCGGCGGTGCCGCACGAGGACGAGGCCGCGCGGTTGCCGTGCTTGACCACGCGGACGCCGGCGCCGGCCACCACGAGCGAGGCCATCGTCGAGATGTTGACCGTGTGCGCGAGGTCACCACCGGTGCCGACCACGTCGAGGGCGGTGGCGCGCAGCTCGTCCGGAAGCTCGACCGGGACCGCCCGGCCGAGCATCGTCTCCACCAGGCCGGTCAACTCGGCCGGGGTCTCGCCCTTGGCGCGCAGCGCGACGACGAAGCCCGCCATCTGCGCCGGGGCGGCGGAGCCGGCCATGATCTCGCCCATCGCCCACGCGGTGTCGGCGGCGGGAAGCTCCTCGCCGCGCAGCAGCGCGTTGAGCAGGTGCGGCCAGGTCCGATCGCCCATGGCGGGCCTCCCGAGCGTACGAGATGCGGGTGGGATGGAACCGGCACCGGTCGGCCCGGCGCCTGGCGGCCGGAGCGGAGGACGTCAGGCGGGTGCGTGCGCCCGCAGCAGCTCGGCCACCGTGGTGCCGGTGGTCACCGGGTCGAGCGGGTGCACCAGGGTGGCGTCGACCTCGGCGTAGGCCGCGAGCCACCGGTCGGCGGCGCGGGCGATCACCACGCAGGTCGGGGGAGCGTCGTCCCGGTCGTCCTTGACCTGCCGGGCGATGCCGATGCCGCCGCCCGGGCTCGCCTCGCCGTCGAGCACCAGCAGGTCGATCTCGTAGTCGTCGACGAGCCGGATGCACTCGGCGTAGGTGGACGCGTCGACGAACTCGACCCGCAGACCGGGCGCGGGACGCGGCCCGACGGCGAGCCGCATCCGGTCGCGGACCGCCGGGTCGTCGCTGTAGAGCAGGACGGTGCAAAGACGATCGCTCATGCCGGCACTCCGCTTCGCTCCGTGCCGCAAGGGGGCACCATCAGACTGAGCTTGATGACTCGTTCACTGCGCGCACTCATTGGCTGGACTTGCTCCCACCTCGTAGCTGCCCGCTGATCGTACCGGTCGGTGTGAGGTGTGCGACGTGCGGCCGGTGGCGGTGCCGGGACGTGCCGCCGACACGGCTCAGGCGGTGGACCCCGCGGCGCGCTGACGGGCCTCCTGGCGGTCCAGGTCGCGGTCGACGCGGCGCGCCTCCCGCTCGGCGTGGCGCATCCACTGCACGACGAGCACGGCCAGCATGGTCACGCTGACGAACTCGCCGCCGGCCCAGAGGATGCCGCCGGCGACCACCTGGTCCTGCCACGGGTCCGACCAGGTCAGCCCGAGCGACGGGTACCAGTCGCCGCCGAAGAGCGTGCTGCTCTGCATGATGGTGAGCCCGAGCACGGTGTGGAAGGGCACGGAGAGCAGCATCAGCAGCGCCCGGGCCGGATACGGCCAGCGGCCCGGCAGCGGGTCGAGGCCGAGCAGTGGCCAGAAGAACACGCAGCCGGTCAGGATGAAGTGCGCGTGCACGACCTCGTGCGCCCACACGTGCTCCAGGGTGTAGCGGTACAGGTCGGTGAAGTAGAGCGCGAACGGGTTGACCACGAAGATGGTGAACGCCACCAGCGGGAAGCTGTAGATCCGCGCGACGCGGCTGTGCACGACCGCCAGCAGCCGCTTGCGGGGCCGTGGCGGCAGGGTGCGCAGGGCGAGCGTCACCGGCGCGCCCAGCGCGAGGAAGATCGGCGCGATCATCGAGAGCACCATGTGCTGGACCATGTGCACCGACAGCAGCGCGGTGTCGTACGCGTGCAGGCCGCTGACGGTGACCGCCGCGATGCCGCCGAGGCCGGGACCGAGGAAGAAGACCGTCCTGGCGAGCGGCCACCGGTCGCCCCGGATCCGCAGCCGGTGCACCCCGTAGAGGTAGACGCCGGCGGCCAGCACCAGGCAGACGGCCAGCCAGCTGTCCAGCTTGGTTTCGGTGAACACCGAGGTCACGGTGAACGGCGGCGGCGTGGCCGCGATCGCCGCCGGCGCGGCGACGGCGGCTGCGGCGGAGATGGGATCGGCGTGCAGCACGCTTTTCAGCCTAGGTCAGGCGAACCGGACTGCCCCGATCGGGCTGTGGATGCCACGGGTTTGGCCCCCCGCTGATCGCCGGCCCCGGTCAAGGGCAATAATGACCGCGTGACTGCGGCCCCAGCCATTGACAAGAGCCGGATCCACTCCCTGACCCGACCCAACATGGTCAGCGTCGGGACGATCGTGTGGCTCTCCAGCGAACTCATGTTCTTCGCGGCGCTGTTCGCGATGTACTTCTCCATCCGTGCGGCGGCGCCGGAGCAGTGGGCGAAGCACACCGAGCACCTCAACATCCCCTACGCGACCACCTTCACGGTGATCCTGGTGTTGTCGTCGGTGACCTGCCAGCTCGGTGTGTTCGCCGCGGAAAAGGGTGACGTCCACGCGCTGCGGCGCTGGTTCACGGTCACCTTCGTGATGGGCCTGATCTTCGTCCTCGGCCAGCTCAACGAGTACCGCGAGCTGGTGCACGAGGGCATCAAGATCAACGAAGACGGCTACGGATCGATGTTCTACCTCACCACCGGCTTCCACGGCCTGCACGTGGCCGGCGGTCTGGTCGCCTTCGTCATCTTCATGATCCGCACCACCATGGGCCGGTTCACCCCGGCTCAGGCCACGTCGGCGATCGTCGTGTCCTACTACTGGCACTTCGTCGACGTCGTGTGGATCGGGCTCTATTTCATGATCTACTGGCTTCAGTGATCTTGGCGCGTCACGAACCGCGCCGCTGCTCCGTCCCCTGAGACAAGGTCCAACCGGTTAAGGACACAGGTCATGACTTCTGACAACGACCGCCGACGCGGTCTGCTCGCGCGGCTGCGCGAGCGGCCCGCGGCGCGCAGCAGGGGCCGCCGCCGGCTGGGCGCCGCGGTCCGGCTGCTCGCCGCGCTGATGCTCGCCGGCGGCGCCTACACCGTCTTCGCCCCCGGCGCGCAGGCGCAGGACACCCCGCTCACCGGTGCCGCCGCCGAGGGCAAGGCGCTGTTCGACGTGAGCTGTGTGACCTGTCACGGTCGCAACGCCCAGGGCGTCGAGGGGCGCGGACCGAGCCTGATCGGCGTCGGCGGGGCCTCGGTCGAGTTCCAGGTCGGCTCCGGCCGCATGCCGATGGCCCGGCAGGAGGCCCAGGCCCAGCGCAAGCCGGAGCTGTTCACCGACGAGGAGGTCCGCCAGCTCGCGCAGTACGTCCAGGAGCTCGGCGGCGGCCCCGTGGTGCCCGACGGCGACAACCTGCACGCCGACGGCAACGTCGCGGCCGGTGGCGAGCTGTTCCGGATCAACTGCGCGCAGTGCCACGCCTTCGGCGGTGGCGGCGGTGCCCTCTCCTCCGGCAAGTACGCGCCGAGCCTGCGTCCGGCCACCGACCGGCAGATCTACGCCGCCATGCTGAGCGGCCCGCAGAACATGCCGGTCTTCGGCGACAACCAGATCTCCCCGGACCAGAAGGCGGACCTCATCGCCTACATCCAGGAGACCCTGAAGCACGACGGTGACCCGGGCGGCTTCAACCTCGGTCGGTACGGGCCGTCCACCGAGGGACTGGCGATCTTCCTGGTGGGCATCGTCGCGCTCGTCTTCGCGAGCCTGTGGATTGCGGGCAAGTCGTGACCGGGCGGCTCATCCGATTCAGTGCCGTGGTGCCGCAGCCCGGCGCGCGTAGCGAGGTGACGGCATGACCACGCACACCGAGCACCAGGCTCAGCAGGGCCGGGAGCCGCTCGACGTGAACACCCCCGGGCTCAGCCAGTTCGACATCGTCCGCGAGGGCGCGCGCCGGGACGACATCGAGATCGTCCACTACGAGCCGCAGGTCGCGCCGGGCAGCAAGGCCGAGCGCCGGCTGACCCGTACCATCGCCTCGTTCTTCCTGCTGACCGGCCTGGCGGCGACCGCCTTCCTGGTCGTCTTCATCTGGTGGCCGTGGGAATACCGCCCGGGCAACGGCGGCGACAAGTTCTACACCCCGCTGCTCGGCGTCACCCTCGGCGTGGCCCTGCTCGGCATCGGCTTCGGCATCCTGACCTGGGGCAAGAAGCTGCTGCCGAAGGAGGTCTCGATCCAGGACCGGCACGAGGGCGCCGTCGCCTCCGACGACCGGATCATCACCGGCCAGACCATGCTCTACATGGCCGACGAGTTGGGCGTGAAGCGCCGTCCGCTGCTCGGCATCTCGCTGCTGGCGGGCCTCGCGCCGGTCGGGGCGATCGCCGCGGCCCCGCTGGTCGGCGGCCTGATCTCCCAGCCGCACAAGAACAACCAGATGTTCACGACCGGGTTCGCCCCGGCCGAGAACGGCGCGAAGATCCGCCTGGTCCGCGAGGACGGCCGGCCGGTCCGCCCGGCGGACGTCAGCGCGGGCGGCCAGATCACCGTCTTCCCCGGCATCCCGCACGGCGTGAGCAACCTGCACGCCGACTCGCCGACCCTGCTGATCCACCTGCGCGACTCCGACGCGCAGAAGTCGCGCCGGGCCAACGAGCGGGAGAACCACGGCGACTACATGTGGGGCAACTACGCCGCGTTCTCGAAGATCTGCACGCACGCCGGCTGCCCGGCGAGCCTGTACGAGCAGCAGACGAACCGCCTGCTCTGCCCGTGCCACCAGTCGCAGTTCCTGATCACCGACAACGCCCGGCCCATCTTCGGTCCGGCCAGCCGACGGCTGCCGCAGCTGCCGATCGAGGTGGACTCCGAGGGCTACTTCGTGGCCAAGTCCGACTACACCGAGACCGTCGGGCCCGACTTCTGGGAGCGGCCGTGAAGCGGCGCAAGTTTGACAGGGCAGCAGTGCCGGGGAACGCCGCCCGGGGAGTGGACGACCGCTTCCAGGTGGCCACCCCGCTGCGCCGGCTGCTGAACAAGGTCTTCCCGGACCACTGGTCCTTCCTGCTGGGCGAGATCGCGCTGTTCTCGTTCGTCGTCCTGCTGCTGACCGGCGTCTTCCTGACGTTCTTCTACGAGCCGGCGATGACCGAGGTGGTCTACAACGGCAGCTACGCCCCCCTGCGGGGCACGCCGATGTCGGCCGCGTACGCCTCCAGCCTGGACATCTCGTTCGACGTCCGCGGTGGCCTGATCATGCGGCAGATGCACCACTGGTCGGCGCTGCTGTTCATGGCCGCCATCGTGGTGCACATGCTCCGGGTCTTCTTCACCGGCGCGTTCCGCAAGCCGCGTGAGACCAACTGGATCATCGGTTCGCTGCTGTTCTGGGTCGGCTTCCTCGCCGGCTTCACCGGCTACTCGCTGCCGGACGACGGCCTCTCCGGCACCGGTCTGCGGATCGCCTCGGCGATCATGCTCTCCATCCCGGTGATCGGCTCCTGGGTCACCTCGTCGATCTTCGGTGGGGAGTTCCCGGGCACGATCATCATCAGCCGGTTCTACATCGCCCACGTGCTGCTCGTCCCGGGCCTGCTGCTGGCGCTGATCGGCGCCCACCTGGGCCTGGTCTTCAAGCAGAAGCACACCCAGTGGCCCGGCCCCGGCCGGACCAACGGCAACGTGGTCGGCGAGCGGATGTTCCCCCGCTACGCGATCAAGCAGGGCGGCTTCTTCATGGTCGTCTTCGGCGTGATCGCACTGATGGGCGGCCTGTTCCAGATCAACCCGATCTGGCTGTTCGGCCCGTACGAGGCGTGGGTGGTCTCGGCCGCCAGCCAGCCCGACTGGTACGTCATGTTCCTCGACGGCTCGACGCGTCTGATGCCCAACTGGGAGATCAACATTCCGATCGGCGACGGGTACGTGATCCCGCCGCTGTTCTGGCCGACGGTCGTGCTGCCGGGCATCCTGGTCGGCCTGTCGACGCTCTATCCGTTCCTGGAGGCCCGACGGCTCAAGGACACCAGGAGCCACAACCTGCTCCAGCGGCCCCGCGACGTGCCGGCCCGCACCGGCCTGGGCGCCATGGCGCTGGCGTTCTTCATCGTGCTGACCCTCTCCGGCGCCAACGACGTCATCGCCGACAAGTTCCAGATCAGCCTGAACGCGATGACCTGGGCCGGCCGGATCGGCCTGCTCGTCCTGCCGCCGCTGGCGTACTACGTCGCCTACCGGATCTGCCTGGGCCTGCAGCAGCACGACCGGGAGGTGCTGGCGCACGGTGTCGAGACCGGCATCATCCGGCGCCTGCCGGACGGCCGGTTCGAAGAGGTGCACCAGCCGCTCGCGGCGGCCGACGGTCACGGCGACGGCCACGGCGCGCTGCCGTACGCCGGCTGGGTCGTGCCGAAGAAGATGAACCGGCTCGGCGCCCTCGGCCCGGCCATCCGGGGCTTCTTCTACCCGATCGAGAAGCCGGCCGAGGCGCCGGTCTCGCCGGGCCACCCGCCGGTCGAGCCCCGCGCCGAGCGGGAGGAGATCGGCAGCGGCGAGAGCCGCCGCTGATCCCGCGACATCCCGACGTGGCGCCCACCGGATTCCTCCGGCGGGCGCCACGTCCGTTTGCGTCGCCGACGCGCCGACACCGGCGTCTCGGCGGTCGTCTCCCCCGTCGGGGGATCGCAGGAATAACCCCGGTCAGCCGGGTATCCGTGCGGTCCAACGTTCTCAAGGGGGGGAAAGCATGTTGGGTATCAAACGCCTCGGCCTGCTGGCCGCACTGGTGCTGGTGGGAGTCGCGCCGGCCGCGGCGGCGCAGGCCGCGGTGCAGCCGTCACAGCAGGACACCCAGTACCTGCAGGCCGTGCACCAGGTCAACCTGTTCGAGATCACCGCTGGTGACCTGGCCCAGCAGAAGGGTCAGAACCAGGGGGTCAAGGATCTGGGGGCCCGCCTCAAGACGGACCACACCCAGCTCGACCAGACGGTGCAGCAGACCGCGTCCCAGCTCGGCGTGGAGTTGCCGAGCGAGCCCACCGCGGACCAGCAGTCCGTCATCGACCAGCTCAACAACGCCAGCGGCGAGGAGTTCGACCGGCTCTGGGTGACCAGCGAGCTGGCCGGCCACGTCCAGGCCATCCAGGCCACCCAGACGGAGATCTCGCAGGGCTCCGAGCAGTCGGTGGTCCAGCTGGCCCAGACCGCCCTGCCGACCCTGCAGGCGCACTACGACGCGCTGGTGCAGCTGGCGGAGCAGTTGGGCATCCCGGTGCCGCAGACCAGCGCCAGCGGCACCCCGAGCCCGGGCGGCACGACGCCGGCTCCGGGCGGCACCACCGAGACCCCGGCTCCGGGCGGCACTACCGAGTCGCCGGCTCCGGGTGGCACGGTCGAGACGCCGGCTCCCGCGCAGAGCTGACGTCCGCGCACCACGGCGGCCGGTCCATCCTTCACGGGGTGGGCCGCCCGTCGCGCGTCCCCCTCGCCCGGCCCGTGGCGGCGTCCGCGTCAGTCGGCGTTCGCGAGGCCGATCGCGAACGCCGACTCCAGGTCGTGCTGGGAGTACGCCCGGAAGGCGATGTGCGACTCGGTGTTGAGCACCCCCGGGACCTTGGAGATGCTGCCGGCGATCACCTGGGCGATCTGCTCGAACTCCCGGACCCGGACCATCGCGATCAGGTCGACGTGGCCGGCAACCGAGTAGACCTCGCTGACACCGGGCAGGTTGGCCAGGTTCTCGGCCACCTCGGGGATCGAGTCGGTGGCGCAGTCGATCAGCACGATCGCGGTGATCACGGGGCATTTCTCCGTTCGTCGGCGTCGTCGCCCATGCTAGATGTTCCCCCCGCCCTCAGGCGGTGGTGTGCCGGGGACGGTGAGGGACGTGCCGACGCGGACGGCGTCGCGCAGGCGTTCGCCGGGACCGACGGTGGCCCCGGGCCAGACGACCACCCGCTCCACCTCGCCGTGGACGACCGCCCCCGCGCCGATCACCGCCGACCGGCAGCGGCCGGTCACGGTGGCCGTCGGGTCCACCAGGTTGCCGCCGCCGCTGGCGTGCAGGTTGGCCGCCAGGTAGTCGGCCGGGGTGCCGGTGTCGTAGAACGTGCCGGCGTACGGCACGACGCTCAGCGCGCCGGCCGCCTCCGCCGGACGCCAGACGGTCCGGACGAGGTCGCCGAATCCGGGCGGCAACTCCCGCACCAGCCGCCACGGCAGCAGCGAGAAGCCGGTGAACACGTGGCCGTCGAAGGTGCCGGGTGCCGCCGGGTCGGCGGCGGGTCGGCCGAGCAGGCGTACGGAGTCGCCGTCCCAGCCGTGCAGCAGCGCGGCGATGTCGGGGCCCGGCGGGCGTACCGGGTCGGCGAGGTAGGCGTCGGCGTTGCCGACCAGGACCCCGCGCCCGGCGATCCACTCCCGCAGGTTCGCCACCCCACCGGCGGTGCCGAGCGGGTCGCCCGGCTCCACGGAGAGGTGGGCGCGGCCCCCGACGTGCGCGACGACCTGGTCGCCGAGGTAGCAGGCGTTGACGGCGACCCGGTCGGGCCCGACGAGGCCGAGCCCGGCCAGCCGGTCCAGGGCCCGGTCCAGCAGCGGCACGTTGCCCACCGGGCAGAGCGCCTTGGGTAGCCGCTGCGTCAGCGGCCGCAGCCGGGTGCCCTCGCCGGCGGCGAGCACTACCGCGCAGACCTCCGCCTCCACCCGGCCGGCGGTCGGGGTCGCCCCGCGGCCGGCGTCGCCGTCGACGCCGTGACCGGCGTTCACGGTCTCGTGTCGGGCACCGCTGGCGGGAACTGCCCGGCCAGCGGACCGATGTCGTAGTAGGCGAGCAGCCGGGCGGTCGGCCAGGTCAGCTTCGGCAGGTCGTCCAGGGGGTGCCAGGCGGCCTCGAAGACCTCGGCGCCGTCGACCTTCAACTCGGTGCTCGACGCCGGCACCTCGGCGGTGAACACCACGTCGACCCAGCCCTTGGCGTGCACGACGGCGTTGGGGACGGCGGGGCTGAGCTGCCGGGGCGAGAGCCGGATCCCGGACTCCTCGTGCAGCTCGCGGGCGGCGCCCACCACCGGGGCCTCGCCCTTCTGCAACAGGCCGGCGGGCAGTCCCCAGCCCTTGCCGGGGGGCTGGCGCAGCAACAGCAGGCGGCCCGCCCCCTCGGCCTCGCTGTCCCGGACCAGGGTGACGGCGCCGACGATGTACTTCGGCACGGCCAACCGGACCAGGCGGCGGCGTACCGGCAGGGGCAGCCGGTAGAAGACCTGGTAGGCGAGGGCCCGGCCGGTGGCGCGCGAGCGGGGGATCATGCGTCCAGGCTAGTGGCCGCGAGGAACGTTCGGCGCACCCGGGCCGCGACCCGTCACTGCCGGTGGTCCACCAGGTCGATGAGCTGGCAGACGACCGTGTCCGGCTCGATCACCCGGTCGAACACCGCGACCAGCAGCGTCTCCAGGTCGGGGTAGCCCAACTCCTCCGACAGCCGCAGCAGCGGCAGGTCGCTGGCGAGGCCCCGGTCGTGCTTGCGCAGGGCCAGCCCGATGGTGGCGCGGCCGAGGCGGACCTTGTCGGTGATGGAGATGCCGGGCTCGGTGTGGTCGGCGAACCACCGGCTGATCTGCATCTGCGCCTGCGGCGACTTGACGAAGCCCAGCCACTCCCGGCGGGGGCCCCGGGGGGCGACGGCGGCGTCGAAGCCGTTCGCCGCGTCGGTCTCGGTGAAGATCTCCACCACGTCGCCCTCGTCCAGTTCGGAGGAGAGCGGCGCCAGCCGGCCGTTGATCCGCGCCGCGAGACAGTGGTCGCCCCGCTCGGTGCCCAGTTCGTAGGCGAGGTCGACCGGGGTGGCCCCGGCGGGCAGCACGACCTGTCGTCCGTCGGAGAAGACCTGGATCTGCGCCTCGGCGAGGTCACAGCGCAGCGACTCGAGGAACTGGGCCGGGTCGGCCGTGTCCTGCTCCCAGTCGAGCACCCGGCGCAGCCAGTCGAGCTGCTCCGTGCAGGCCGCGGCCGTGCCGCTGCCGGAGCGCGGGAAGCGGAAGTCGGCGGCGACGCCGTACTCGGCCGAGCGGTGCATCTCCTCGGTGCGGATCAGCACCTCCACGGTGCGGTCCTTCGGCCCGCAGACGCTGGTGTGCAGCGAGCGGTAGAGGTTGTTCTTGGGGGAGGCGATGAAGTCCTTGAACCGGCCGGGGACCGGCCGCCAGACGCCGTGGATCGCGCCCAGCGCCGCGTAGCAGTCGGTCGCCGGACCGTCCACCACGATCACGATGCGGGGCAGGTCGAAGGGGGCGCTGTGGCCACCGGCCACGGTGTCCTTCCAGATCGAGTAGAGGTGCCGCGGGCGGGGGGTCACCGTCGCGTCCACCCGGCTGCGGCGCAGGGCCGACTTCGCCCGGGTGACCACCTCGTCGAGGTACGCGTCCCAGCCCGGCCGGTCGTGCACGTGCCGGGCGATCCGGGCGTGCTCGTCGGGCTCCAGGTGCAGCAGCACCACGTCGTCGAGTTCGCGCTTGAGCGTCTGGATGCCCAGCCGGTCGCAGAGCGGGACCAGGACCTCCTGCGTCTTGCGGGCGATCCGCTCGCGGGACGCGGCGGACCGGACGCCCAGGGTGCGCATGTTGTGCAGCCGGTCGGCCAGCTTGATGATCAGGACCCGGACGTCCTTGCCCGCTGCGATGATCATCTTGCGGATCGTCTCGGCCTCGGCGGCCTTGCCGTAGAACGCCTTGTCGAACTTGGTCACCCCGTCGACCAGGTGCGCCACCTCGCGCCCGAAGTCCTCGGCGAGCGCCTGGAGGGTGTAGCGGGTGTCCTCCACCGTGTCGTGCAGCAGCGCGGCGACCAGGGTGGTGGCGTCCATGCCGATCTCGGCGCAGATCTGCGCCACCGCCAGCGGGTGGGTGATGTAGGGCTCGCCGCTCTTGCGGAACTGCCCCCGGTGCATGTTCTCGGCGATGGTGTAGGCCCGGCGCAGCATCGAGGGCTCGGTGCCGGGGTGGATCGTCCGGTGGGTCCGGACGAGGTGGCTGACCGGGTCGGTGTCGGCCGTGGGCCAGCTCAGCAGCGAACGTAGCCGGCGGGCCAGCGGCAGCTCGCCCGGTTGGGTCGGAAGGGCGCCCCCCAGGGCTGCGCCGCGTCCGGCGTCGACGTCCACGTGGGACACCTCCTCACCCCGGCTCCACGGCTGCCGACACCCGGCAACCGGGAGCAGGCCCACGAAACGGGCAGGACTGCACTTCTCTAACAGCCTAAGGGAGTCGAGGTAGTCCGATCGGTCACTTGGTCATGGGCGTTCGGTCGAGCTTTGGTGGGACGCGGCGTTTTCGGCCTTGCTCAACAGGTCACGGAAGCGGGCCGCCCCGGCCACCGGCGACGCCCACCCGGACGACATCTCCACCAGCCGGGTCTCCGGCCGTTCCAACCAGGACAGGATGCGTTCGGTCTCCTCGGCCGAGGCACACGGGACGGGGCCGTGGCCGGGCAGGACCGTCTCGGCGGTCGACCGGATCGCCGCGATCGTCGGTCGGGGGTGGACGCCGGGAGGCGAGACGCCCGCCCCGGCCAGCCGGCCGTGCCGCACCAGCGCCAGCTCCCAGCCGCCCCGGGCAGCCGGGCGCGCGGCGGCCAGCTCCGCGATGCCGGTCAGCGCCGTCAGCCGCTGCATCCGTACGGTCGCCCGCAGCACCGCCGCCAGGCGGGACCGGGCCACCGCCGCCTCCTCGTAGCGTTGGGCGCCCGAGAGCGCGTCGATCCGGGCGAGCAGGGCGTCGACCACCGGTCGGGGATCGCTGGTGGTGGCGGTGCGGAACGGCGCGACCGCCCGGAGGTCGTACTCCTCGGGGGAGATCCGGTGCTCGCAGGGTGCCGGGCAGCGACCCAGCTCGGCCAGCGCGCAGGCCGGCGTGACCGTGCGCAGCGACAGCCGGTGGGTGCACTGGCGCAGCGGCACGGCGTCGTGGAAGCCGGCGGCGGCCAGCTCCGCCGCCCGACGCGAGCTGAACGGCCCGAGGTAGGCGGTGTCGCCGGGGGCGATGGCCCGCACCACCGACAGCCGGGGGTAGGGCCCGTCGGTCAGCTTCAGCCAGAGCATCCGCTCCGGGAACTTCGACCGCCGGTTGTACGGCGGGGCGTGCGCCCCGATCAGCCGCAGCTCGCGGACCTCCGCCTCCAGCGCGTGGGCGCACTCCACCGCCTCCACCCGCTCCGCCGCGGCGAGCATCTCCGAGATCCGGGCCCGCTTCTCCGCCGCCGTGAAGTAGCTGCGCACCCGGGTGGCGATGTCGCCGGAGGTGCCGACGTAGAGCGGCCGGTCGTCGGCGGCCCGGAAGATGTAGACGCCCGGCGCCTTGGGCAGCCCCTCGGCCAGGTGCCGCTTGCGCCGCTGGGTCGGGGTGACCGCCCGGGCGAACTCGATGGCGTCGCCGACGGTGTCGACCCGGTGCCCGGCCAGGCGGGCGATCAGCCCGTGCAGCACGTCGACGGTGGCCTTGGCGTCGTCGAGCGCGCGGTGGGTCGGCTGGGTGGCGGTGCGGAAGTAGGCCGCGAGGGTGCCGAGCTTGCGGTTGGGCACCTCGTCCCGGGTGAGCACCCGGCGGGCCAGCGCGGCGGTGTCGAGCACCCGGGGGTTGGGCCAGCGGTAGCCGTGCTTCGCGCACGCGGCCTTGAGGAAGCCCACGTCGTAGGGGGCGTTGTGGGCCACCAGCACGGCGTCGGTGACGAACTCCAGGAAGCTCGGCAACACCTGCTCGATCGGCGGGGCCGGCACCAGCATGGCCTGGGTGATGCCCGTGAGCACGGTGATGAAGGGCGGGATGGGCACGCCGGGGTTGACCAGGGTGGCCAGCACGCCCAGCTCCTCGCCGCCGCGCACCTTGACGGCGCCGATCTCGGTGATCCCGCCGCCGTCCGGCGCGCCGCCGGTGGTCTCCAGGTCGACCACCACGAACGTCGTCGCGTAGAGCGGCAGCGCCGGGTCGATCCCGCCCGCGCCCGGGTCGAAGCCGGCCAGGGGCTCCTGGACGTACTCGGTCTCTGCCATCGGCGGCACGCTAGCGGTCCGGTCCGACACTCCCGTCCCAAGCGCATCAGGCGTCGCCACCGGTCTAGGATGAGAGATCGGCTCACTCACCGGGCGGTGGGCCCGGTCGCGGTGGGAGACTTGCCACATGCCCCTCACCGAGCCGCACGACGACCGCCTCCGGCAGGAGGATCCGGTCGACGCTGCGCGCGAGACCGGTGGGGGCGCCCCGGACGAGGTCGGCGGCCCCGAGGTCACGGCGTCCGAGGCGGAGGCGTCCGAGGCTACGGCGTCCGCGCCCGAGCCGGAGCCGGTCCTGCCCGAGCCGGTCCGGCAGCGCATCGTGGCGCTCACCGCAGCGGTGCTGCCCGGGCTGCCCGTCGACGAGGTGCCGGTGCCGCTGCGCCGGGTCGCGAAGTTCGCCCCCAACCGCCGGGCCCGGCTCGGTGCCCCGGCGATCGCCGCCCAGCTCACCGGCGACCCGCTGTTCCGGCAGCGGATCACCGCCCGGGTGCTCGCCGACACCGGCGACCTGGGCGCCGCCGTGCTGGAGGGCACGGCGCCGGCCGCCGCCGACCCGGTCGAGGTGGCAGCGCTGGCCTACCTGGCCCGACCCCGGGGCTGGCGGGAGCTGATCGAGGCCAGCGGCGCGGCGGTCCGCGCCGAGGCCGACAGCGCGGTCGTCGCCGAACTGGTCCGCGAGGCCGAGCAGCGGGCCACCCGTGCCGAGCACGACCGGGCGGTGGCCCGGGTCGAGGCGGAGAAGCTCCGCGACGAGCTGGCCCGGGTCCGCGAGGAGCTCGGTCAGCTACGCGAGGAGAGCCGGCAGCTGAGCCGGTCGTTGCGCGAGACGCAGGCCCGCGAACGCAAGGCCACCGAGCTGCTCGCCACCGAGCGGGGCCGGGCCGCCCGGGCGGCGGCGGACGCCGACGCGGAGCTGCGCCGGGTGCGGGCCCGGCTGGCCGAGGCCGAGGCGGCGGCCGGGGTCGCCCGGGCCACCGCCAAGGAGGCCCGCTCCGTCGACGACGCCCGGCTGTGGCTGCTGCTGGAGACCATCGGGCAGGCGGCCGTCGGGCTGCGCCGCGAGCTGGCGCTCGACCCGGTCGACAAGCTGCCCGCCGACTTCGTCGCCGACGCCTTCGCCGACCAGTCCGCCACCACGACCGCCGGCACCGCCACGCGGGCCCGGGACACCGACGACCCGGCCCGCCTCGACCAGCTGCTGGCGCTGCCCCGGGCGCACCTCGTCGTCGACGGCTACAACGTGACCAAGCGCGGCTTCGGCGAGATGTCGCTGGAGCAGCAGCGCAAGCGGCTCATCACCGGCCTCGGCGGGATCGCCGCGCAGACCGGCGACGAGGTCACGGTGGTCTTCGACGGCGCCGAGCGGATGCACGGGCTGCCGCCCACGCCGCGCGGCGTGCGGGTGCTCTTCTCCCGCAAGGGCGAGACCGCCGACGAGCTGATCCGGCGCCTGGTCCGCGCCGAGCCGTCGGGCCGCCCGGTGGTGGTGGTCTCCTCGGACCGCGAGGTCGCCGACGGCGTACGCCGGCACGGCGCCTACCCGCTCGGCGCCGACTCGCTGCTGCGCCGCCTCGCCCGGTCCTGATCGTTGCTCTTGATCGCTTTCGGACCGTCCGCGACCCCGTTGTCCCATTTCTGTCGTACCCCCTGCCTAACCTCGTGGTGACCGACGGTGCTCGGGTGGCGACGGTGACGCCGCGCCCGGTCGCCGCAGCGCACCAGGAGGCGAGATGCTCATCGACTGTGCGGGGTGCGAGATCCGGGGGAGCGGCTGCGCCGGCTGCCTCGTGACCGTCCTGCTCGACGATTCGTCCCCGGCCGCCGAGCTGGGCGGCGCGGAGGCCCGGGCGATCGAGGTGTTCGCCCGGGCCGGGTTCGAGGTGGAGGTGCTGCCCGCCCCCCGGCCGGCCGGGCGGCCCACCGGACGCCGGCGCGTCGCGTGACGGTCCCCGACCACGCCCGTTCCCCGGGGCCGGTGGCGCGGGGAACGGGCGTCGGGGGATGACGGTCAGCGGGACGGGTCCCGGTTGAACAGCTTCTTCGCCCAGAGGTAGCCGACCAGCGCGATGGTGGCGCACCAGGCCGCCGCGAGAGCGGCGTTCGTCCCCACCGGTCCGCCGGTCAACAGGCCGCGCAGGGTCTCGATGATGGGGGTGAAGGGCTGATACTCGGCGAACTGGCGCAGCCCGTCGGGCATCGAGTCGGTGGGCACGAACCCGCTGCCGATGAAGGGCAGGTAGGTCAGCGGCATGGGGAGGTTGCTCGCCGTCTCGACGCTCTTGGAGACCAGCCCCAGCGCGACCGAGAGCCAGGTGAAGGCGAAGGCGGTCATGACCAGCACGCCGGCGGCCGCCAGCCAGGCCGTCGCGCCCGTGGTGGGCCGGAATCCGATCAGCAGGGCGATTCCGGTGACCACCGCCAGGCTGAGCATGGTCTGCGTCAGGCTGCCCAGCACGTGGCCGGTCAGCACCGACGCCCGGGCGATCGCCATGGTCCGGAACCGGGCGATGATGCCCTCGGTCATGTCCATCGCGACTGACACCGCCGTCCCGGTGGCCGCCAGGCCGGCGGTTATCAGCAGGATCCCGGGGGTGACGTAGTTGACGTAGTCGCCCCGGTCGCCCGAACCGCCGCCCAGTCCGGCGCCGAGGGTGGCGCCGAAGACGTAGACGAACAGCAACAGCAGCATGACGGGCATGCCGACGAGCAGCACCGTCATCGACGGGTAGCGCACCCAGCGGCGCAGGTTGCGGCGCAGCATCGTGCCGGAGTCGCGGACGGCGTACGTCAGGGTGCTCATCGGGGGGTTCCCACCTTCTCGGGTCGGCCGGTGAGGGCCAGGAAGACGTCGTCGAGATCGGGCGTGTGCACGGACAGCGACTCCACGGCGATCGACTCGCTGTCCAGCAGGTCGAGCAGGTTCCGCAGCGACCTGACGTCGCCGTCGCCGGGCACGTGCAGGGTGAGGTCGGCGGCGTCGCGGGACTGCCCGGGCAGCACCCGGACGGCCGTGTCGAACGCGGCCCGGTCGGCGAACCGCAGGCTGACGTGCCCACCGGGGACGAGCCGCTTGAGTTCCGCCGGGCTGCCCTCCGCCACCAGGCGACCGTGGTCGAGCACGGCGATCCGGTCGGCGAGCTGGTCCGCCTCCTCCAGGTACTGGGTGGTGAGGAAGATGGTGACGCCGTCCGCCACCAGGTCCCGGACGATCTGCCACATGGCCTGCCGGCTGCGCGGGTCGAGCCCGGTGGTGGGCTCGTCGAGGAAGACGACGCGGGGGCGGCCGACCAGCCCCATCGCCAGGTCGAGTCGCCGGCGCATCCCGCCGGAGTAGCTGGCGGCGGGCTTGCCGGCCGCCTCGACCAGGTCGAACATCCTGAGCAGGCCCTGCGCGCGCTGCCGCCCCTCGGCCCGGGGCAGGTGGTGCAGGTCGGCCATGAGCCGCAGGTTCTCCTCGCCGGTGAGCAGCCCGTCGACGGCGGAGAACTGGCCGGTCACGCCGATCGCGGCGCGTACCGCGTCGGGCTCCCGGGCGACGTCGTGGCCGGCGACCCGTGCCTCGCCGGAGTCGGCGCCGATCAGGGTGGACAGGATCTGCACGGTGGTGGTCTTGCCGGCGCCGTTGGGGCCGAGCAGGGCGAAGATCGTCCCTGCGGCGACGGTGAGGTCGATCCCGTCGAGCACGACGTGATCGCCGAAGGACTTCCGCAGGGCGGTGACCGTGATGGCCGCCGGGGCCGAGCTGGGTGGCATGTCTTCTCCTTCACGCCGGCCGTCGGGCCGGTCGAGGGCTGGCCGGCCGTCGGGCCGGGGCGGGCGGACGGGGGCGGTCAGCAGCGGCGGATCACGATGTCGCCGAAGGAGGTCCGGGCGGTCACCCGCACGGCGCCCTCGGGCTCGACGGGCGGTTCGTACGCCTCCAGGTGGTTGTCCACGCGGCCGAACTGGGTGTGCAGGTCGAGCAGGGCGGCGGTGCCGGAGCGCACGCCGATGTCGAGCCCGCCGGCCGCGGTGTGGACCGACACCGTCCCCGCCGAGACCTCGCCGATCCGGATGTCGCCGTTGGCGGCCGTGACGGTGACCGAGCCGTGCGCGCGGTCCACGGTGGTCTCGCCGTTGGCGCTCTTGACCCGCACCTCGCCGGTGACCGTGCCGAGCCAGCTGTCGCCGTTGGAGTTCCTGACCACCGCGTCGCCGTCGACCTGCTGCACGCGGATCCGGCCCGACCCGGTGCTGATCCGGGCCGGACCGGCCACGTGCTCGACGCGGACGCCGCCGGCGGAGGTGTCGAGGTCCACGTCGGCGGCGTGGTCCAGTCCGATGTCGCCGGTCGCGATCCGGACCCGGCAGCTGCCGAGCCGGCCGCTGCCGTGGAACGCCGCCACGGAGGCCTCGCCGCGCAGGTGCGAGCCGGTGGGCAACCCGATCGTCACGTCGACCGAGCCGGGCTTGCCGAACAGCCCGAATCCGCGCTGCCGGGGCGACCTGACCACGAGCCGGCCGTCGGCGTACTCCACCCGGGTCTGTTCGGCCGCCCGTACGTCGGCCTCGACGGCGGCGTCGCTCGGGCGGATCTCGACGTTCGTGTCGGTGCGGTCGGTGGCGGTGACCTGGACGTCGCCGACGACGAGGTCGACGGTGGCCGAGATCGGAGCCGGAGTGTCGAATGTGGGCACGGCGCAGTCCCTTCTGACGGGTGGACGTCCCGGACCGGGACGGGTGGTGGGAGGGATGAGGCGGACCGGCGGGCGGTTCAGCGGGCCCAGCCGGTGTAGCGCTGCCCGCTGAGCGGGGCGCGTCGCTGCGGGTGGCGCTCCGCCCCGCTGGACGCCACGGCGGCCGTGGCCGCCCGGACCAGCCACGCGTTGACCGAGAGGCCGTCGCGGGCGGCCGCCTCCTCGATGCGGCTCTTGAGGTGTTCGGAGAGGCGGAAGCTGATCCGCGAGGTGGCTCCCTCCTCGGCGTCCGCCGGTGGCGGGACGGCCGGCTCGGGGGCCCCGGCTTCGTCCTGGAACTCGGGGCCGGCCGGCGGTGGCGTCACGACGAAGCTCGGTTCCCGCCCGCGCAGGCGCAGCTCGACCGAGCCGGGCGCCAGGTCGCGGGTGATCTCGGCCGCCGCCGCGGTCAGCGCGTCCAGGAGCGCCAGCCGGAGCGCCGAGTCGAGCGGCCCCGCCAGTCGCTCGGCGAGTGCGCGGGCCTCGTCGCCGCCGAGCTCGGCGACGCCGGCGAGTTCCTGCCGGAGGTTGTCGACATACGACGTCAGGTCCATGACGTCACTATGGCATCATCCATGGCGTCATGGCAAGCCATATCGACGTCGGATGGCGTCATGATGGCGACGCAGTGGCACCAGGAGGGGTGGATCGGCCGCCAGGACCGCAGCGTGCGGGGCCGCCCGGGCGGCGGCGCGGCGGCCGTCGCGGCGGGCAATAGGATGGGCGGTCACGGCGGAGGGAGCGGCGGCATGACGCGGGTACGGATGCGCACTGCTCGCCACGACGCGACGCCAGGACGGCCGCGGTGACCCCGCGCGGCTGGGCCCTGCTCACCCTCGCCGGGCTGACCCTCGCCCTGCTCGTCGCGGCGGCGGTGCTGATCCCGTGGCACCGGCCGCCGGCCCCCCGCGCCGACCAGCTCGCCGCGTTGGGTGATCTCCCCGCCGACCAGGTGGCCCGGAGCCGGGAGTTCCGTTCCGCGCTGCGCCCCACAGGCTGGGCCGCGCTGGCGATCGGCCTGCTGGTGGCCCTGCTGCTCGGCCTGACCCCGCTGGGCAGCCGGCTCGTCGAGCTGGCCGGCCGCCCGTTCGGCGACCACTGGGTCGCGCAGGCCGTCCTCGGCGGGCTCGCCGTGGTGCTCGTGGCCGACCTGGTGACCCTCCCGTTCGCCGCCTGGCGGCAGGCCGTGCTCACCCGCTACGGGCTGAGCACCAACGGCTGGAGCGGTTGGACGGCCGACCTGCTCAAGTCGTACGCGGTCAGCGCGGTCATCGGCGCGGTGGCGCTGCTCGGCTTCTACACCGTCGTCCGGCTGTCGCCGCGCTGGTGGTGGGCGTTCGGCGCGGCCGGCGCGGCGACCCTGGTGGTGCTGCTCTCCTTCGTGCTGCCGGTGCTCGTGGAGCCGGTCTTCAACAGGTTCACCCCGATGGAACAGGGCCCGCTGCGGGTCAGACTGACGGACATGGCGGCCCGCGACGGCGTGCCGGTGCGCGACGTGCTGGTCGCCGACGCCTCGCGCCGCACCCGGGCGGTCAACGCGTACGTCTCGGGGCTCGGGCCCACCCGCCGGGTGGTGGTCTACGACACGCTGCTGCGTGAGGCGACGCCCGACGAGGTGACCGCCGTCGTGGCGCACGAGCTGGGGCACGCCAAGGACCGGGACGTCGCGGTCGGCACGCTGACCGGGGCGCTGGGCGCCGCCGCCGCGGTGGTCGCGCTCTACCTGCTCGGCTCCTCCGGCCCGCTGCTGCGGCTGGCCGGCGTCGACTCGGTCGCCCAGCCGCGCGCGTTTCCCCTACTGGTCGCCCTGGTGACGGTGGCCGGACTGGTCTCCGCGCCGGCACAGGCGCTGATGTCGCGACGGGTGGAGGCACGCGCCGACGCGCACGCGCTCGCGTTGACCGGCGACCCGGCCGCCTTCGAGGCGATGCAGCGGCGGCTCGCCGGCATCAACCTCGCCGACCCCGATCCGCCGCGCTGGGAGTACCTCTACTCCGCCACGCACCCGTCGACGGTCGAGCGCATGGCCGCCGCCCGCGCCCACGCCAGGGAGGCCGGCCGATGAGCCGCACACTGCTGATCACCAACGACTTCCCGCCCCGCCCCGGGGGGATCCAGTCCTTCGTGCACAACCTCGCGGTGCGCCAGCCCGCCGGGTCGGTGGTGGTCTACGCCTCGACGTGGCGGGGTGCGGAGAAGTTCGACGCCGACCAGCCGTTCGAGGTGGTCCGCGACCGCACCCGGGTGCTGCTGCCCACCCCGTTGGTGGCTCGCCGGGCCGCCCGCCTGGCGCGCGCGTACGACTGCGACACGGTGTGGTTCGGCGCGGCGGCCCCCCTCGGCCTGCTCGCGGCGGGACTGCGCCGCCGCACGGACATCCGTCGGGCCGTGGCGCAGACCCACGGGCACGAGGTCGGTTGGGCCGCGCTGCCGGCCGCCCGGGCCGCGTTGCGGCGGATCGGGCGCGGCGTCGACGTGACGACCTACCTGGGGGAGTACACCCGGGTGCGGCTGGCGCGGGCGCTGCACGGGGTGACCGAGCTGCACCGGCTCGCCCCCGGGGTCGACGTGGACGCCTACCACCCGTCGATCGACGGCGAACCGGTCCGGCTCCGGCTCGGGCTGGCCGACCGCCCGGTGGTGGTCTGCGTGTCCCGGCTGGTGCCGCGCAAGGGGCAGGACATGCTGATCCGGGCGATGCCCGAGATCCGTCGCCGCGTGCCCGACGCCGCGCTCCTGGTGGTCGGGGGCGGGCCCTACCGGGCCACGTTGGAGAAGCTGGCCCGCCAGGCGGGCGTCGAGCGGGACGTGGTCTTCACCGGTTCCGTGCCGTCGGCCGAGCTGCCGGCCCACTACGCCGCGGGCGACGTCTACGCCATGCCCTGCCGCACCCGCAACCGGGGTCTGGACGTCGAGGGACTCGGGATCGTCTACCTGGAGGCCTCCGCGACCGGCCTGCCGGTGGTCGCCGGCGACTCCGGCGGCGCACCGGACGCGGTGCGCGAGGGCGAGACGGGATTCGTGGTCCGGGGTCGCGACGTCGCCCAGCTCGCCGACCGGGTGGCCATGCTGCTCGCCGACCGGGACCTGGCCCGCCAGTTCGGCGCGGCCGGCCGCGCGTGGGTCGAGCGGGAGTGGCGCTGGGAGGCGCAGGCGCAGCGGATGGCGACCCTGCTCGCCGGCTGACCCGTCACCCTGCTGCCCGTGACGACGTCACCCGGAGCAGCCGGCGCACGTGGCCCGAGCCGGCCTCGGCGGGTCCGGCCGCACGACGCGGCCCGGACGCGGGCCCCGCGGCTGGGCGCGCGACCTGTCAGCGCAGGCGGGCCAGGACGCGTTCGGCGGAGTCCGGGCGGCCGAAGTGCCAGCCCTGGCCGGCGTCGCACCCGATCGCCCGCAGTCGCTCGGCCTGCCCGGCGGTCTCCACGCCCTCGGCGGTGACGGTCAGGTCCAGGGCGTGCGCCAGCGAGACCAGCGAGGCGAGGATCCGCTCGTCGGCGCGGGCCTCCGGCGCCCGCAGCCCGGCCACGAACTGCCCGGCCACCTTCAGCTCGGTGACCGGGAGGTCCCGCAGGTAGGCCAGGTTGCAGTAGCCCGTGCCGAAGTCGTCGATGGCGATCCGGACGCCGAGGTCCGCCAGCGTCCGCAGCGCCCGGACCGGCTCCTCGGCGGTGCTCATCATGGTGCTCTCGGTGATCTCCAACTGGAGCCGCTCGGGCGACAACCCGGTGTGCCGCAGCAGCGCGCGTACCTCCTGGACGAGGCCGGCCCGGCGTACCTGGCGCACGGCCAGGTTGACGCTGACGAACGGGGCGGGCCCGGCGTCGACGGCCCAGCTCTCGGCCTGCCGGCACGCCTCGGCCAGCACCCACCCGCCGAGCGGGACGATCAGCCCGGTCTCCTCGGCCAGCCCGATGAAGCTGTCGGGCCGCAGGACGCCCAGCTCCGGGTGCCGCCAGCGCACCAGGGCCTCCATGCCGAGCACCCGGCCGTCGCGCAGCGACGTCAGCGGCTGGAAGTCGAGATAGAACTCGCCCCGTTCCAGCGCCGCGGGGATGGCCGCGGAGAGCGCGTACCGGGCCAGGTCCCGGCGGTCCCGGTCGGCGTCGTAGAGCACCCAGCGGTCGCCCCCGGCGGCCTTCGCCCAGTGCAGCGTGCTGTCGGCCGCCCGCATCAGGTCGCCGGGGGAGGCGCCCGCGACCTCCCGCTCGACGATGCCGATGCTCGCCGAGACGGCCAGTTCGTGCCCGTCCACCAGCACCGGCTCACGTACCGCCGCGAGGGCGCCCTCGGCCACGGCCACGGCGTCGCCGGTGCCGGTGGTGCCCTCGACCAGGACGACGAACTCGTCCCCGCCGAGGCGGGCGACCAGATGCCCGTCGAGGGCCCGGCGGAGCCGGTCCGCCACGGCCACCAGCAGCCCGTCGCCGACCTGGTGCCCGTGCGAGTCGTTGACCACCTTGAAGCGGTCGAGATCGAGGAAGCAGACACCGAGACGCGCCGTGTCGCGGGTGGGCGAGTCGATGGCCGCGCGGAGGCGCTCAGTCAGCAGGGTGCGGTTGGGCAGGTCGGTCAGCGGGTCGTGGGTGGCCTGGTGGCGGAAGCGCGCCTCGCTGGAGCGCAGCGCCCGCTCCGCCTCCGCCCGGGCGGTCATCGCGGCCCGGCGGATCGTCTCCTGCTCGTCCAGCGTCCGGTCCCGTAGCGCGCGGGCGTAGCCGGTGGTCACGGCGGCCAGCAGCCGGGCCAGCCGGTCCTCGACCTCCTCGTCGACCAGCCCGAGGTCGCGGGCCAGCCGGAGCTGGACGACCTCGACCGTACGACCCAGCGCCTCGGCCGAGGCGATGTGGGCGGCCACCAGTTCGGTGCCCACCCGGTGCCCCACCCGCAGGTCGATCGGCTCGGCCAACAGCGCCGCCGCGAGCTGCTCGGTGAGGCGTTGCAGCAGTTCCTCGAGCTGGGCCTGGGTCATCGGCAGGTAACTGGTGCCGGAGACCGCCTTGGCCCACGCCCGGGCGAAGGTTCCCGGGCGGGTCGAGTGCCGCACGGTGGTGCCGGTCGGGGCGACGAGGCTCACCCCGGGTGGCTCATCCACCGAGTCGCCCGACGCCGCCGATGAAGGCCGCCCGCTCGGCGTCCTCGGTGCTGTCGGGGGACTCCGGGCGCCACTGCGGCACCCAGACCACGCCGGGCTCGACCAGCTCGAAACCGTCGAAGAGGCCGGTCAGCTCGGCGCGGCTGCGGATCCACAGCGGATTGTCGGTCCTGCGGTAGACCTGCTCGGCGTCGGCCCGCTCGCCGTCGCCGCGGCCGTCGCCGCTGGCCTGCGAGAGCACCAGGTAGCTGCCCGGCGCCAACGCCTCGCGCAGCGTCCGCAGCAGCTCGGCCGGTCGGTCGTCGTCCGGCACGAAGTGCAGCACCGCCACGATCATCACGGCGATCGGCTGGTCGAAGTCGAGCAGCCGGCGGACGTCGGGGTGGGCGATGATGCGCTCGGGGTGGCGAAGGTCCTCCTGCACCACCACGGCGCGGTCGTTGCCCTCGAGGATCTCCCGGCTGTGGGCCACCGCCACCGGGTCGACGTCGACGTAGACCACCCGGGCGTCGGGGGCCTCGCGCTGGGCGATCTCGTGCACGTTGCCGACGGTCGGGATGCCCGAGCCCACGTCGAGGAACTGCCGGACGCCGGCGTCGAGGAGGAACTGCACCGCGCGGCGGAGGAACGCGCGGTTCGCCTGCGCCATCAGCGGGGCCTCCGGCACCGCCGCCACCATCGCCTGGGCCGCCGCCCGGTCGACCGCGAAGTTGTGCGAGCCGCCGAGGTAGTAGTCGTACATGCGGGCCACACTGGGGCGTTCGATGTCGATCTCGTCGGGAGCCCAGACCGGCCGCTGCATGCGCTCACCCCTCCTGTCGGGTGCGGAACACCGTTGCCCGCGCCGGTATTCTGCCGGCTGGCGGGCCGGGAGACCATAGCGCGCCGGGAACCCTTCGACGCCGCTGGACGCGACGGTGACGGGTCCGCGCCGCTGGAGGCGACGGTGCGACGGGTCCGCGCCGCCTGTCGCGGTCGCGGACCCGTCGGTGGTACGTCGTCGAGCTTCCGGCGGGGAGCCGGTCAGAACTTCGGGGCGTCCGGAGCCTCGAGCAGACCGAGCCGCAGCGCGGTCATCAGCGCCTGGGCGCGGTTGGCCGCGCCCAGCTTCTCGTAGAGCTTCGAGATGTGGGTCTTGGCGGTGGACTCGCTGACGAAGAGCTGCTTGGCGATGCCCGCCACGCTCATGCCGTCGGCGAGCAGCCGCAGCACCTGACCCTCGCGGGGGGAGAGCTGCGGCCCGGACGGGGCCAGCCGGCGCTTCATCGCCTCGGCCAGGTCGGCGGCCGTGAAGGCGCTGGGGGAGGAGGCGGCGTGCCGGGCGGCGGCGACCACCTCGTCGGCCGGCGCGGTCTTCGGCACGAAGGCGCTGGCCCCGGCCTCGAGGGCGCCGAAGAGCTGGTCGTCGCCGGCGTACATGGTGAGCACGACGATGCCCATCGAGGCGCTGGACTTGCGCAGCGCCCGGGTGGCCTCCAGGCCGCTGCCGTCGGGCAGCCGCAGGTCCATGATCACCACGTCCGGCTGAAGAGCGCCGGCCTGGCGTACGCCCTCCGCCGCCGTGGCGGCCTCCCCGACGACCTCGAACTGCCGGTCGCGTTCGAACGCGTGCCGCAGGCCCTTGCGGATCAGGTCGTGGTCGTCGACAAGGAGGACCTTGGTACGGGTGGCCGGTGTCGGACTTGTGGTCATCCTCGGGTTACTCCCCTTCTGCAACGGCTGCGCTACCGCGCACGTTATCGCGCCGGGGCGACGAGCCGAGCACCACCGCGACGGTCGTGCCGCTCGGTTGCCGCGGCCTGATCTCCAACCGGCCCCGGATACGTTCCGCCCTCTCGGCCATGATTGCAAGACCGTAGTGCCCGTCGGAGCGCTGGTCAGCGATCCCCTGACCGTCATCCGACACTTCGATCTGCGCGTACGGAGGGTCGACCTCACAGGTGACCCAGAGATTCGCCGCTCCCGCGTGCTTGCGCGCGTTGGTGACGGCCTCCTGGGCGATGCGCAGCAACTCGGCCTCGGTGGCGGCGGGCAGCCGGGCGGTGGACTCGTCCAGGGACAGGTGCACCCGCAGCCCGCCCGAGGCGCCCACCGTGCGGGCGTACTCGGCGATCGCGGCGGCCAGACCGCCGTGCCGGTCCACCTCGCTGCGCAGCTCGAAGAGGCTCAGCCGCAGCTCCGTGATCACCCGGGTCACCTCGCCGCGCAGGGTGCGCAGCGCCTCGGCGGTCTCCTGCGGGTCCTCGTCGACGTAGGCCAGGGCGTTGTCGATGCCGTAGCCGACCATCACCAGTTCCTGCGCCACCCCGTCGTGGATCTCCCGGGCCAGCCGCTGCCGTTCCTCGTTGGTGGCCAGCGAGCGGACCTCGTCGAAGAGCAGCGCCGCCTCCAGCCGCAGCGCGGCCGGGCGGGTCAGCCCGGTCACCCGCGACACCACCGGCGGCGGGTACGCCTGCGCCGCGTCCGCCTCGAGCACCACCAGCCCGACGGTGCGCACCCCGGCCACCAGCGGCACGATCAGGGCCGAGACGTCGCCGCCGCGGTGCGACCGGGCCTGCGACCGGGCGGCGGTGTGCGGCTGCTGGCTGGCCCACGCGTCGGCGATGGCCGAGTCCGCGTCCAGCGTCGTCTCCCAGTCGACCCGCTCCACGCCCACCTGCGCGAGCACGACCAGCCGGCCACCGCCGCTGGCCGACAGCACGGCCGCCCGGTCCGCCCGGGCCACCGTGCGCAGCTCCTCCAGCAGGTGCTCGGAGATGCCGCCCGGGTCCAGGGTGGCCCCGGGCAGCTGCCGGGCCACCGTGCGCAGCTGGGTGAGCAGCCGGGTCGCCTCGGCGTACGGCTGGGGCTTGCCCTCGTTGCGGACCTGCATGACCCGGTGCAGGCCGCTGGCGGCGGCGAGACCGAGCCCGGCGAGGATCAGCCACTGGGCGCAGACCACCAGGTAGCCGAGCTGGCCGATCTGCCGTTCGCCGTCGACCTCGGTGAGGGCGCCGGCCACCAGCAGGGTGGCCGTGGCGACGGCCAGCAGGGCGACGCCCTCGCGGAACCGGCGGCGCAGCGCGGTGACGGTCACCGGGACCGCCAGGTAGGGCAGCACCGCCGAGGCGCCCAGTCCGTTGTTGACGTCCCCGCCGACGGTGGCCACGGCGGCGATCTGGCTCGCGGCCAGCCCCAGCACCAGCACCTCGGCCACCCGGCTGAGCGGGCCGATCGGCCGGTGCTCGGGCGCCAGCAGTGCGGGCAGCCCGGCGACCGCCAGCAGCGCGATCCACCGGAGCTGGCCGGGATCGTGTGTGGCGTACTGGGTCAGGACGGCGACGAGCGCCAGCATGACCACGCGCGCGGCGGCGGCGAGGGGATGCGGCTGGGGGGGCGTGGAGGCGGGCACGTGACGGATCGTAGTCAGCGTCGGTAGATGTCGGCGATCTCCGCCGCGTACGACCTGTGCACCACCTGGCGCTTGACCTTCAGCGACGGCGTCAGCTCGCCGGTCGCCTCGGTGAAGTCGTGGGGCAGGATCCGGAACACCTTGATCGCCTCGGCCTTGGAGACCCCCTGGTTCGCGGTGTCGACGGCGCCCTGGATCTCGGCGCGCAGCCCCTCGTGGTCGCGCAGCTTCTCGACGGGGGTGTCCTCGGGCAGGCCGGCCGAGGCGAGCCAGCGCGGCAGCGCCTCCTCGTCGATGGTGACCAGCGCGGCGATGAACGGCGCCCGGTCGCCCACCACCACGCACTGGCTGACCAGCGGGTGGGCCCGGACCTGGTCCTCCAGCACGGCCGGGGCGACGTTCTTGCCGCCGGCCGTCACGATGATCTCCTTCTTCCGGCCGGTGATGCTCAGGAAGCCGTCGTCGTCGAGCCGGCCCAGGTCGCCGGTGCGGAACCAGCCGTCCGCGCTGAGCGCCTCGGCGGTCGCCTCCTCGTTGCGCCAGTAGCCCTGGAAGACCAGGTCGCCGGCGATCAGGATCTCGCCGTCGTCCTCGATGCGGATGGTGACGCCCGGCAGCGGGCGGCCGACGGAGCCGATCCGGGTGGCGTCGGGCAGGTTCGCGGCGGCGGCGGGCGAGGTCTCGGTCAGGCCGTAGCCCTCGCACACGTTCACGCCGATGCCGCGGAAGAAGTGGCCGAGACGGGCGCCGAGCGGGGCGCCGCCGGAGATGGCGTCGCGGCACCGGCCGCCGAGGGCCGCCCGCAGCTTGCGGTAGACCAGCTTGTCGAAGAGCGCGTGCTGGGCGCGCAGCGCCAGGCCGGGACCGCCGCGGGTCTCCAGCGCCTCGCTGTAGGCGATGGCGACCTGCTCCGCGCGGGCGAAGATCCTGCCCTTGCCGTCGGCCTCGGCCTTCTGCTTGGCGCCGTTGTAGACCTTCTCGAACACCCGGGGGACCGAGAGCACGAAGGTGGGGCGGAACTCCTGCAGCTCGCCGACCAGGTTCCTGGAGTCCGCGCAGTGGCGCATGGTGGCCCGTGCCTGCACCACGCCGATCTGGATGAGCCGGGCGAAGGCGTGCGCCAGCGGGAGGAAGAGCAGGGTCGAGGCGCCGGCGCCGAACAGGTTCGGCAGCACGGGCACCGCGTTGGCGATGTCGGCGTACATGTTCCGGTGGGTCAGCACGCAGCCCTTGGGGCGGCCGGTGGTGCCGCTGGTGTAGATGATGGTGGCGAGGTCGTCGGCGCGGACGGCGGCCCGCCGCCGGTCGATCTCCGTCGCGTCGACCGACGCGCCGGAGCGGACCAGCTCGTCCACGGCGTCGAGGTCGATCTGCCAGACGTGGCGCAGCTCGGGCAGCCGGTCCCGGACGCCGGCGACCAGGGTGGCGTGCGCGCTGCTCTCCACCACGCAGCCCACCGCGCCGGAGTCGGACAGGATCCAGGCGGCCTGGTCGGCGCTGGAGGTCTCGTAGATCGGCACGGTGACCGCGCCGGCCGCCCAGATCGCGTAGTCCAGCAGGGTCCACTCGTAGCGGGTGCGGCTCATCAGGCCGACCCGGTCGCCGGGCTGCACGCCGGCCGCGACCAGGCCCCTGGCCGCGGCGACGACCTCGTCGCGGAACTGCCGGCAGGTGACGTCGACCCAGGTGTCCCCCGCGCCGGAGGGCCGGACGAACTGGACCGCCTCCGGGGCGACCTCGGCGTTGTCCCAGACCGGATCGGTGAGGTTGGCCGCGTCGCCGACGGTGACGATAGGCGGGACGGAGAACTCGCGCACCTGCACTCCCCTCGTGCTCACACTGGCCGGGCCGGCCGCCACGGGCGGCTCTGTCGAAACCTACCCGGCCAGGTGGCCGGGATGAAAAGGCAGGTCGCCCCGCCTGGCCGCGGCCGCCGCCAGGCGCCCGGCCCGGCGTGCCGGGGGCGGCGCGGCGTGGGCGTCGCCCGGTGCCGGGTAGCCTCCCTGCATGGCGGACACCTCGACCCAGTCGATCGTCGTCGGCGCGTCACCGCAGCGGGTGGCGGCGGTCGTCTGCGACTTCCCGAGCTACCCGGAGTGGACCGAGGCGGTGCGGCGGGTGGAGGTGATCGAGGAGTACGAGGACGGCTACGCCAGCCAGGTCCGGTTCACCATCGACGCCGGCGTGATGGCCGACGAGTACGTGCTGGCCTACGAGTACGCCGAGGACCTGTCCCGCATCGAGTGGCACCTGGTGGCGCCCTCGAAGATGCAGAAGTTCCAGCGCGGCTCGTACGACCTGGACGCCAACCCGGACGGCAGCACGACGGTGACCTACACCCTGGAGGTCGAGCTCTCCGTCGGGATGCTGGGCATGTTCCGCCGCAAGGCCGAAAAAATGATCATGGATACGGCGTTGAAGCAGCTCAAGCGCCGGGTAGAAGCATCCGGTGCGGCGCAGTGACGCGTACCGCGGCAGGGTAGGGGAGCCGACCATGGGTGCAACGGATCCGGGTTCGGCCCGGGAAGAGGCCGAGCGTCTGGTCGCGACGGCGCTGGCCGCCGCCCGACTGGCCGCGGCCGGTTCGAGCGGCGGTCAGTGGGGTCCGCTCGGTGGGATCGTGTCGAGTGTCCTCGGTCACAGCGGTGTCAAGGGCGGGGCGGGCGGTCCGTCCGCGGGCGGTTTCGCCACCGGCGCGGCGGAGTGCTGCGTCTGCCCGGTCTGCCGGGGCATCGCCGCCGTGCGCGATCCGAGTCCCGAGTTCGCCGAGCGCCTCGCCACCGGCGCGGGCGACCTGGCGGCCGGGGTGGCCAGCCTGCTGCGCGCCTTCGCCCCGCCCGAGCCCTCCGCCGACGCCCCCGCCGGGCCGGCGGCGACCCCCGGCGCGGGTGGCGGGGACGACCACGTGTGGCGCGAGGCCACCCGTAGCGGGCATGATTCTCAGCCGGCACCGGAGCGGGACGTCTGGTCCGCCGCCACGCGGGCGGAGGACGAGGCCGCCCCGGGCGCCGTACCGCCCGTCGACGTCGCCGGGTCGGCCGCCACGGCGACCGTCCGGGCGTCCACCGGCGGGCCCGTGGTTCCCACGTCCCGGGCACCCGGCGACGAGGGCGAGCAGTCCCCGGACGACGGGGCCTGACCAACGCACGTCCCGATCACGCGCCGGTCGTCGGTCGCGCGGTGCGGGCAGCACAGCAGAGGGGAGTGGCGGCGGTGACGCTGACCATCGGAGTCGACGTCGGTGGCACGAAGGTGGCCGGTGGTGTCGTGGACGCCGCCGGCACGGTCCTCGTGCAGGCCCGACGGGACACCCCCGCCGACGACGTCGCCAAGACCCGGGACGTGATCATCGAACTGGTCCGCGAGCTGGCCTCCGGGCAGGCGATCGAGGCGGTCGGCATCGGAGCGGCCGGCTGGATCGACGCCACCCGCTCGACCGTGCTGTTCGCCCCGAACCTGGCGTGGCGCGACGAGCCGCTGCGCGACTACGTCAGCGCCGCGACCGGCCTGCCGGTGATCGTGGAGAACGACGCCAACGTGGCGGCCTGGGCGGAGTTCCGTTACGGCGCCGCCCGCGACGCCGACGACTCGATGGTCATGTTCACCATCGGCACCGGCGTCGGCGGCGGCATCGTGCTCGGCGGGGAACTGCTGCGCGGCGCCAACGGCATCGCCGCCGAGCTGGGCCACATGCTGACGGTGCCGGACGGCCACCAGTGCGGCTGCGGCCGGCTCGGCTGCATCGAGCAGTACGCCAGCGGCAGCGCGCTGGTGCGGTTCGCCCGCGCCGCCGCCCGACAGGAACCGCACCGCGCCACCGCCCTGCTGGAACTGGCCGGCGGCGACGCCGAGGCGGTCTCCGGTCCCATGGTCACCGCCGCCGCGCAGGCCGGCGACCCGGTCTCCACCGAGGCGTTCGCACAGGTCGGGCGCTGGCTCGGCACCAGCCTCGCCGACATGGCGCAGATCCTCGACCCGCAGGTGCTCGTCGTCGGTGGCGGGGTGATCGACGCCGGGGACCTGCTGCTCGGCCCGACCCGGCGGTCGTTCGCCGACGCCCTCGCCCAGCGCAGCCGCCTGCCGGTTGCCGAGATCCGCCCGGCCGAACTGGGCAACACCGCGGGCGTCATCGGCGCCGCCGACCTGGCCCGCCGGCTCTGAGGCGGCGACCGTGACGCAGAGCCCGGGCGTGCCGCTGCGCGTCGTGTCGTACAACATCCACAGCCAGCGCGACGACACGGCCGCGCTGGCGGCGGTGGTTCGCGAGGTCCGGCCGGACGTGGTGATCGTGCAGGAGGGCCCCCGCCGGTTCCGGTGGCGGCAGAAGTCGGCGGCGCTGGCGGAGTCGTTCGGCCTGGTGGTGGCCGCCGGCGGGCTGCCCGCGCTGGGCAACCTGCTGCTGACCAGCCTGCGGGTGCGGGTGGTGGCCGAGAGGTGCCAGCGCTTCCCGCTCACCCCCGGCCGGCACCTGCGCGGCGCCGCGTACGCCGAGTGCGTGGTCGCCGGCGCGGCCCCGTTCACCCTGGCCGGGTCGCACCTGTCCACCGACCCGGCGGAGCGGCCCGCGCAGGCCGCGCTCTTCAAGGGCGAGCTGGACGCCACCGCCACCCCGGTGATCGCCGCGGCGGACCTGAACGAGGGACCGGACGGGCCGGCCTGGGCGACCGTGGCGCGCGGGCTTACCGACGCCGCCGTGGCGACGGACCGGGCCGACCGGCTCACCTACTCCTGCGCGGACCCGCGGCGGCGCATCGACGCCCTCTTCGTCGACCCGCGCGTCACGGTGGTCGACTACGACGTGGTGGACACCCCGCAGACCCGCCGCGCCAGCGACCACTTCCCGGTCCTGGTCGACCTGCTGCTGCCCGCCGCCGACTGACCGTCCGCCGCGCCCGGGGCTGGACAACCCGCTCCGTTGTGGAGAGGATGCTGCGCGACCCGGCACTCGTGCCGCACAAAAGGAGATCCCGGTGTCCACCTCCACCGACCACGGCCGGCCCGACCCGGAGGCGAGCACTCTCGCCCTGACCCGCGACGGCCGGCCGGTCTCCGACCGGGGCGACACCGTCTGCGTCATCGGCGCCGGCGCCAGCGGTCTCACGGCAGTCAAGAACCTGAAGGAGCACGGCTTCGGCGTCGACTGCTACGAGCGGGAGACCGGCGTCGGCGGCGCCTGGAACTGGCGGCACGACCGCAGCCCGGTGTACGCGAGCACGCACCTGATCTCGTCGCGGCCGTTCACCCAGTTCCCCGACTTCCCGATGCCGGACGACTGGCCGGACTACCCGCACCACAGTCAGCTGCTGTCGTACTTCGAGCGGTACGCGGACCACTTCGACCTGCGCGGGCACGTCTGGTTCGGCACCGAGGTCGTCCGGGTGGAGCCGGTGGCCGGCGACCGCTGGGACGTGACCACCCGCAGCACCGGCGGCTACGGCCCGGAACGCACCTCCCGTTACGCGGCGGTGGTGGTCGCCAACGGCCACAACTGGTCGCCGAAGCTGCCCCGCTACGAGGGGCTGGAGGAGTTCCGGGGCGAGGTCATGCACGCCTCGTCCTACAAGGACCCGGCGCAGCTGCGCGGCAAGCGGGTGCTGGTGGTGGGTGCCGGCAACACCGGCTGCGACATCGCCGTCGAGGCCGCCCAGCAGGCGTCGCGCTGCTGGCACTCCACCCGCCGGGGCTACTGGTACGCCCCGAAGTACGTCCTCGGCCGCCCCGCCGACCAGGTCAACGACGCCCTGCTGGCGCTGCGCGTGCCACTGCGGGTGCGGCAGTGGCTCTACCACTGGACGCTGCGGCTGACCGTCGGCGACCTGACCCGGTTCGGCCTGCCGAAGCCCGACCACCGGGTCTACGAGACGCACCCGATCGCCAACAGCCAGCTCGTCTACTACGTGGGCCACGGCGAGATCGCGCCGGTGCCGGACGTCGTGCGCTTCCGCCCGTACGCCGTCGAACTCGCCGACGGCCGGGAGATCGACCCGGAGCTGGTGGTCTTCGCCACCGGCTACCTGCCGCGCTTCGAGTTCCTCGACCCCACGCTGCTCGGCGACGACACGGGGGAGGGCCGCCCGAGGCTCTGGCTGAACGCCTTCGTCCCGGGGCGTCCCACGCTGGCCGTGGCCGGGCTGGTGCAGCCCGACTCGGGCATCTTCCCCCTGTCGCACTGGCAGTCGGTGCTCTTCGCCCGGCTGCTGCGGCTGCGCGTGACCCGCCCCGACCGGGCGGACGCCTTCGCCGCCCGGGTGGCGGCGAAGGCGGGGGAGCGCTACGCCGGTCCGGTCAAGGACAGCAGCCGGCACTGGTTCGAGGTTGGCCACGCCGACTACCTGCGCGCCGTCCAGCGCGCGCTGCACGACCTGGAGGGTTCCCGGTGAGCGAAAGGCCGGAACAGTGAGTCAGGTGCGGGTCATGCGGGGGCGGGAGTGGGCCCGCCCGGTCCGCCCGGTCCGGCGTGAGGTGCTCGGCGCGGCCCCGGAGGTGGAGCAGGGGCGTCCGCCGCTGCTCTTCGTACCGGGCTTCGGGCACGGCGCCTGGGCGTTCGCGGAGCACTGGCTGGGCCACGCCGCGTCCCGGGGCTTCCCGGCGTACGCGCTGAGCCTGCGCGGGCACGGCGACAGCGGGCCGGCGCCGGAGGCGACGCTGCGGGCGTACGCCCACGACGTGACCCAGGTGGCGGCGGGCCTGCCGCGCCAGGCGGTGCTGGTGGGGCACGGCGCCGGGGCGCTCGTCGTCGCCCACGCGCTGGCCCGCTACCCGGCCCGGGCCGCGGTGCTGGTCGCGCCGGTGCTCGGCGGCTGGGCGACGTTCGGGGCGGCGCTGCGCCGCAATCCGGTCGGCACGCTGCCGGCGGTGTTCGGCGGGCCGCTGCGGCTGCACCGCCGCCAACTGTTCAGCCGGGAGCTGCCCGAGGCCGACGCCCGGCGGTACGCGGGCCGGCTGGGCCGGGCCGGCCGGCGGGCCCAGTGGCAGCTGCTGACCGGGCGGGCCGCGGAGCCGGCGGTGGGCGACCCGCCGGTGCTGGTGCTGGGCAGCCCCGACGACCGGGTCGTGCCGGCGTCGGCGCTGACCCGGGCGGCCCGGCGCTACGGCTCGGCCCCGCTGCTCTTTCCCGGCATGGGGCACGACATGATGCTCGACGCGCGGTGGCGGGAGCCGGTCGACGCGATCCTGGACTGGCTGGAGAAGGACCCGGCGCCGACCGGCCGCTCCTGACGGGTCGGCCGGCCCTGACCGACCCCGGCCGGCCGCCGGCGTCAGCCGACGGCGCCCAGCCGGGTCAGCAGCGAGCCGCTGTCGTCGAGGGCCGAGAGGTAGGAGCGGGCCCACGCCCGGATGTCGTGCCGGTGCAGGTGCGCCCGCATGGCCCGCATCCGCGCACCGAGGTCGTCGGGGTGCGCCCGCAGCGCCGTGAGCAGACCCTGCTTGAGCCCCTCCAGGTCGTGCGGGTTGACCAGGTACGCCTGCGGTAGCTCGGCGGCGGCGCCGGCGAACTCGCTGAGCAGCAGCGCACCGGTGTCGTCGATCCGGGCGGCGACGTACTCCTTGGCGACGAGGTTCATTCCGTCGCGCAGCGGGGTCACCGCCATCACGTCGGCGACGCGGTAGAGCGCGGTCAGCTCGGCGCGGTCGAACGGCTGGGTCAGGTAGTGGATCGCCGGCTCGCCGACCCGGCCGAACTCGCCGTTGATCCGTCCGACCTCGCGTTCCACCCGCTCCCGCAGGATCTGGTATTGCCCGACGCGTTCCCGGCTGGGCACCGCCACCTGCACGAGCACGGTGTCGCGCACCTTGACGTGGCCGTCGGCGAGGAGCTCGCTGTATGCCTTGAGCCGCTGCTCGATGCCCTTGGTGTAGTCCATCCGGTCGACGCTGAGGATCACCTGCTCGGGACCGCCGAGGTCGTCGCGCAGCCGGGCGGCCCGGTCGGCCACGTCCGGCCGGGTGGCCAGCGCGGCCATCTCCAGGGTGTCGATGGAGACGGGGAAGGCGCCGACGCGCACCACCCGGTCGTCGATGGTGATCCGGCGGTCGGTGGCGGGAACGTCCAGCACCTTCGCCACGAGCTGGGCGAAGTTGTGCGCGGCCTGGGAGCGCTGGAAGCCGATCAGGTCGGCGCCGAGCATCCCGCGCAGCAGCTCGTCCCGGCGCGGGAGCTGCATGAACAGCTCGGGCGGCGGGAACGGCACGTGCAGGAAGAAGCCGATCCGCAGGTCCGGCCGCAGCCTGCGCAGCAGGCCGGGCACCAGTTGCAGGTGGTAGTCCTGCACCCAGACGACCGCGCCGGGCTCGGCCACGTCGGCCGTGGCCTGGGCGAAGCGCTGGTTGACCCGCTGGTACGCCTCCCACCAGCGCCGGTGGTACTCCGGTTGCTCCACCGAGTCGTGGTAGAGCGGCCAGAGGGTCGCGTTGGCGAAGCCCTCGTAGTGGTCGCGCAGGTCGTCGGCGGTCAGCGCGACGGTGTGCATCCGGACGCCGTCCACGTCGGGCAGGGCGGGCGCGGGGCCGGTGCCGCCGGCCCACCCGACCCACGTCGCCGGGGTGTGCCGCAGAAGGGGATGGAGGGCGCTGACCAGTCCGCCGGGACTGCGGCGCCATTCGCAGGCGCCGTCGGGCGCCACACTGTCGTCGATGGGCAGGCGGTTGGCCACCACCACGAGGGAACTCTGTCGCATCTCGGGCATTCCGATCAGCAGGGGAGCGACCGCCGCAGCGGAGGAACAACCGGGCAGTCAGCGAGGGGATGTGACGGACAGCGGTATTCCTACTGACAGTAAGTTACACCAGTGTTGCGTCCCCGGCTCGGGGCGTCCGTCGTCCCGGGATACGGGCAGGCCCGCCGCGTGGGTGGACGCCGGTCAGACGACCGCGCCGTCGTCCGGGTCGCGCTCGTCGCCGTCGTCGTCGGGGCGCAGCCGCCAGATCAACGCGACGAAGCCGGCCAGGATGCCGGTGAAGCCGAGCAGGTTGACCAGCGAGGGGTCGGCCACCGGGAAGACCGAGGGGAACAGGAAGAGCACGAAGCCGAGCACGATGGCCAGCACGCCCACCACCGCGTACTTCGAGAAACGCGGCAGGGGCGGGGGCGGCGGCGGGGTGTAGCGCTCGTCCTCCTCCTCGTCGTCGGGCAGGTCCGCGCCGAAGGTGTCCAGCCCGTCGAGCAGCGACGGCTCGTCGTGCCGGCCCCGCGAGACGGAGACGCCCGAGATGTCGGCCGCGTACGGCAGTCGGCGCACGTCGGTGGCGGTCGGCCCGGTGGGCTCGTCGGGCGTGCCGAGAGTCACCGGGCCGCCGGCGGGCCCGGGCGTGTCGTCCACGTCCTCCGCGGCCGGCCACGGGTTGTTTCCGTCACGGGGCGCGGTGGTGTGGAAGCCGGCGACGATGCGGGCCCACTCGGCCTCGATGTCCGGCTCGTCGTCGCGGGGCTTCTCGGTGGCGCTCTCGTCCGCGAGCTGGGTCAGGTAGTCCCGCGCGGTCCGCAGGTGGGACCGGTCGACGTAGAGCCGGTCGACCGGGCGGGGCGGAACGGTGGTGGTGCGGGTGACCGGGTTCAGGTCGGCCGAGGGCTGGAGGTATGCGGCGATCCCGCCGGCGGCCAGGACGTCGAGCAGGTGCTCACCGACGCGCGGATCCACGTCGCCGGCGACGGCGTACTCGCTCGCGTCGAGCCCGTTGTCCCGCCGTCCCCGGCGGGCTCCACCCGCTGACACCGACATCCTCCTCATCACGCGCCCGCGGCGCGGCCGCCTGAGCCCCCTCGACGCCGACCCGCACGCCGTGCCTTGAATCGTGACACGTCCGGACCCGGTTCCGGGAGTGCCTTGTGGCGCGGCGTACGAAGTCAGAGCCCCTGCCGCAGGTCGCGACGGGGATATATGTCCGTTCTTGCTGAATGCTTTTCAACCGAGCCCGGGTCGGGCGCCGCACCCGGCCGTACCAGGCCGCTCTCGTAGGCCGCCACGACGAGCTGCGACCGGTCCCGGGCGTGCAGCTTGGCCAGCAGGCGGCTCACGTACGTCCGGGCGGTCGCCGGGCTGATGTGCAGGACGGCACCGATCTCGTCGTTCGACCGACCGGCGGCCACCTCGGCCAGCACCTCGCGCTCCCGGGCGGTCAACGACGCCAGCCGGGCCGGGTCCGGCCGGCGCCCCCCGGCGCGTACCGCCGTCATGACCCGTCGCGTCACCGCGGGGGAGAGCAGGGCCTCCCCGGCCCGGACGATGCGCACCGCTCCCCGCAGCTCGTCGGGGCCGGTGTCCTTGAGCAGGAAACCGGACGCGCCGGCCCGGATCGCCTCGAAGACGTACTCGTCGGTGTCGAACGTGGTGAGCACGACGACCCGTACGCCGGCGAGCCGCTCGTCGGCGACGATCCGGCGGGTGGCCTCGATGCCGTCCGTGCCCGGCATCCGGACATCCATCAGCAGGACGTCGGGCCGCTCGGTGACCGCCAGTCGGTAGGCCGCGTCGCCGTCGCCAGCCTCGCCGACGACCTCGATGTCCGGGGCCCGGTTCAGCAGCGCGCGCAGCCCCGCGCGGACCAGGTGCTGGTCGTCGACGAGTCCCACCCGGATCATGCGGTCCCTCCCAGGGGCAGTTCGGCGCGTACCTCGAAACCGCCGCCGGGTCGGTTGCCGGCGGTGACGGTGCCGCCGAGCAGGGCGGTGCGCTCCCGCATGCCGCCGAGTCCGTACCCGCGCGGGGTGTCCTCGCGCTGCCCGCGGCCGTCGTCGCGGACGACGACGCCGACGCCTCGGGGGCCGCGGGCGACGTCGATCTCGACGGCGCTGGCGCCGGCGTGGCGCAGGACGTTGGTCAGCGCCTCCTGGACCAGCCGGTAGGCGGTCGAGTCGACCGCGGCGGGCAGCCCGGTCAGCTCGCCGCGGCGGTGCACGGCGACGCGCAGCCCGGTGGCCCGCGCGCCGGCGGCCAGGGCGTCCAACCCGGCCAGCCCCGCCACCGGCTGCCGGGGCTCGGCCACGGCCGCGTCGCGCAGGAGGCCGAGGGTGGTGCGCAGTTCCCGGGCGACCTGGGTGGTGGCCGAGCGGACGTGCCCCAGGGCGGCGCGGGCGGCCGCCGGGTCGTCGTCGAGGGCCTCGTCGGCCACGCCGGCGTGCAGCGAGATGACGGAGATGTGGTGGGCGATCACGTCGTGCAGGTCCCGGGCGATGCGCAGCCGTTCCTCCTCGACCCGCCGCGCCGCCTCGCGGGCGTGGTCGCGTTCCAGCTGCCGCAGCCGCCACCGTTGCTCGCGCCGCCGCAGCCGCCGGGACCGGACCCCGTCGCCGAGGGCGATCGCGGCGGCCATGATGGCGACGCTCGAGGCCAGTTCGAAGCCGACGAGGTACGCGACGCTCGTACCCTCCGCCGCGCGGAACGCGGTGGAGGCGACGAGCAGGCCGAGCCCCACGAGCACCGCCCAGCGCAACTGCCCGGCCTCCGCCGCCGAGTAGAGCGCCGCGGCGAGGGGGAGGGCCAGCCCGACCGGCGGGTAGCCGGCCACGTAGTAGCCCACCAGGCCGGCGGCGCTGACCACCAGCACGGTCGCCGGCGCGCGGCGGCGGAGCAGCACGAGCGCGCCGAGCCCGACGGCGAACAGGTAGGCGGGCACGTCGCGGCCCCGGTCGCCGCCCAGGTTCGCGGTGATCGCCGCCGCCACGACGGTCGAGACGGCACCGCCGATGAGCAGGTCCAGCATCGTGGCCCGGGACAGCCGGGCCGGCCCGCCCGCCGTCCGACCCGCCTCCCGCCGCTGCCGCCCCTCGGCCACCCGCACCCCCCGAGCGTAGGCGCCGCCGGCCGCCCGGCGGAGCCGACGGGCGTCCCGACCGACCGTCGCCCCACGCGGTATCCACGACCGACGGCGGTACGTCGGCAGGCGACACCGTCCGGTGTGGGCCGTCCACCGTCCGGCGTGGACGGCCCGGGCGGATGCGGACACGCGCCCGCGGGCCGGATCACGTTGTGGCGGCCGGCACCGGGTTCGTAGGCTCATGTCCACGACACCCGTCCGCGCGGACCGCGGCGGGGTCGCGACCACCTCTGGGAAGGGACGCCGGTGCTGTACTGGCTGATGAAGTACGTGCTCCTCGGCCCGCTGCTGAGGCTGGTCTTCCGCCCGCAGGTCGAGGGGCTGCACCACGTGCCCGACACCGGGCCGGTGATCCTCGCCAGCAACCACCTGTCGTTCTCCGACTCGATCTTCACGCCGCTGGTGGTGAAGCGGCGGGTGACGTTCATCGCCAAGGCCGAGTACTTCACCGGCAAGGGCGTCAAGGGTTGGCTGACGAAGATGTTCTTCGTCGGTTCCGGCACCATCCCGGTCGACCGCTCGGGCGGCCGGGCGGCCAGGGCGGCGCTGGACACCCAGCTGCGGGTGCTACGCGCCGGTGGCATCGCCGGCATCTATCCCGAGGGCACCCGCTCGCCGGACGGGCGGCTCTACCGGGGCAAGACCGGCGTGGCCCGGCTGGCCCTGGAGAGCGGCGCCCCGGTGATCCCGACGGCGATGCTCAACGCCGACGAGATCCAGCCGCCCGGCACGCTGATTCCCAAGATCGCCCGGGTGCGGATCCGGTTCGGCCCGCCGCTGGACTTCTCGCGCTACGCCGGGCTGGCCGGGGACCGGTACGTCGAGCGCGCGGTCACCGACGAGATCATGTACGAGCTGATGGAGCTCTCCGGCCGCGAGTACGTCGACACGTACGCGCAGAAGGCCAAGAACCCCTCCGCCGCCCCGACCCCGCGCCAACCGGTCGCCGCCTGAGGGGCACGTCCCCGCCGCGCCGTCGGGTCAGCAGGCCACGGCGGTGCCGGCGGGAGTCGTCGGGGGACGGGCCAGGTCCAGCAGGACGGGGGCGTCGTTGCGCAGCGCGAAGGCCCGCAGCTCGGCCAGCTCCGGGCGGCCCGCCGTCGGCTCGCCGGCCCGCTCCAGCTCCACGGTGGCGAAGGTCAGGGCGAGCATCCGGTCGGTCACGTCCGGGATGCCGGCGTAGATCTCGGCGCCGGCCAGGTGCAGCTCCGCGGCCCGACGGTGGTCGCCGTCCGCGGCGGCCAGCGCGCCGGTCACCGTCCGCCGTGCCGCCTCCGACCAGGGCGTGCGGTGGCCCACCCGGTCCAGCATCGCGCGTACCCGGGCCGCCGAGCCCCGCCCGGCGAGGCTGGCCGCGTAGCCGGCCGCCGCGATCCACTCGCCGCTGGCCAGGGCCGGCACCGCCGACCAGGAGTCGGCCAGCTCGTCGATCAGCGCCGCCGCCTCCTCCCGGTGCCCCTGCAACGCCCGGCAGAGCGCGGCCATCCCCAGCATCGTCCAGCGCAACCGGTGGAAGCCGCTGCGGCGCGCGGCGTCGAGCGCGGCGGCCACGTCGTCGCGGAACGCCGCGTCGCCGGCCCCGGAACGCGCCGGCGGCACCCGCACGCCACGCAGCACCAGCAGGCAGGAGCGCAGGCCACGTACCTGCATGTCCCAGCTGCCCGTCGGGGTGTCCACGAAGGCCTCGGCGGCGGCCAGCAGCCGGTCGAAGTCGCCCTCGAACCAGGCGCGCATCGCCTCCGCCGAGTAGCTCGTGGTCAGCGTCTGCCCGCTGGCCTTGCGCTTCGGCAACGACGAGAGCAGTGCGTTCGAGCGCAGCCAGTCGCCCTCCTCGCAGACGGCGTAGACGAGGTTCTGGATGGCCCGGGGCAGGGCGATCAGCTGGTTGGCGCGGCTGACCTCGACGATCGAGTGCAGCTCGTCCAGCCCGGAGCGGTCGCCGGCCTGGTAGCGGGCGATGGCCGCGGTGATCTGCGCGTTGGTCCGGGTCTCGGTCAGTCCCAGCCGCTCGCCGATCTCCGCCGCCCGTTCGGCCGCGGCGACCGCGGGGTCCCGCTCGTAGTTGAGCATGTGCAGCCGGCCCAGCTCGGCGTAGGCGTCCGCCTTCTGGGGGCTGTCGGGCAGCGGGGCGAAGAGCTGCACGGCCCGGTCCAGGCAGGCCAGGGCGGCGGCCCGGTCGGCGCGCAGCCACGCGGCCTGACCGAGCAGCGTCCAGGCGCGCGCCGCGCAGGCGTCGTCGCCGTGCGCCAACAGCCGGTCGGCGAGCGCCTGCACCTGCTCGGGTCCGCCCCCGGAGAGGAAGCCGTTGCCGTCCCGGTAGAACGAGATCTCGGTGCTGAGCAGCTCGAGCTGGAGCCGGCCCACCGGGTCGGAGTCGTCGGCCAGCCCGAGCGCCCGGCCCGCGTGGCTCGCCGCCGCATCGAGGCTGTGCAGCGCGTACGCCCGGCGGGCCGCCCGATGCAGCGCGGCCCGCGCGGGGCCCGCGTACCGGCCGATCTCCATGCCCAGCGTCCGGGCGATCTCGTGGGCCGCCCAGCGGTGGTGGGCCAGCACCTCCGCCAGGTCGGTGTCCCGGCTCTGCGAGAGCATGTCCAGCCACTGCGCCGTCCGCTCGTGCCGCGCCACCCGCTCGGTGCGGGGCAGCCGCTGGTAGCAGACGTCGCGCACCAGCACGTGCCGGAACCGGTACTCCGGCTGCCCGGCCATCGTGGAGGCGGCCTGCTCGTGCACGAAGTCGCGCTGCTCCAGCCGGCGCAGCGCGCGCTCCACCGACTCGACGGGCTGCCCGAGCGCGGCGGCCACCGCGCCCGGCCAGAACTGCACGCCGACCACGGCGGCGGCCAGCAGGACGGTGCGTTCCTTGGCGTCGAGCAGGTCGATGCGGTTGGCGATGACGGCGTGCACGCTCTCCGGCATCGGCAGGTCGAGGTGCTTCTCCAGCGACCAGCCCCGCCCGGACTGGCGCAGCGCGCCCTGCTCGATCAGCATCCGGACGTACTCGTGGGCGTAGAGCGGGTTGCCGCCGGCCACCTCGATCAGCGGGGTGAGCATGTCGGCGGAGAAGGCCGCCCGGCCGAACATGTGGGCGTAGAGCGCGGCGATGCCCGTGTCCCGCAGCGGGGGCAGGGTGATGGTCACCGAGCCGGTGATCGTCCCCGCCCAGCTCGGGTCCCGGTCGACCAGTTCCGGGCGGGCGGTGCAGAGCAGCAGCAGCGGCACGTCGCGGGCGGCGGTGCCGAGCAGCTCCACGAAGCGCAGCATCGCGTCGTCGGCCCAGTGCAGGTCCTCGAAGACCAGCACGGTCGGCCGGCGCGCCGCCAGGGCGAGCAGGAAGCGCCGCCACGCCGACTCGGTCTCCTCGGCCGGCAGCGGCGTCCCCGGCAGGCCCACCAGTGGCCGCAGGGCGTCGACGAGGCGCTGCCGCTCGCCCGGCCCGACCAGCTCGCCGACGGCGGAGGCGAGCCGCTGGGCGGCGCTGGACGCCGGGTCGGTGTCCAGGATGCCGGCCTCGGACTTGACGATGTCGGCCAGGGCCGCGAACGTCACGTTCTCGCCGAACGGCGGGCACCGCCCGATCCGCCAGGTCAGCGGCTCGTCGACCAGCTGGTCCACGTGCCGGTAGAGCTCCCGGACCAGCCGGCTCTTGCCCAGCCCGGCCCGGCCGAAGACGGTCACCACCTGCGGGCGCCGGTCGCGCAACGAGCGGTGCAGGGCGTTGACCAGCATCCCCAGCTCGTGCTCGCGGTCGATCAGCGGCGTGGTGTCCGGCTGCCGGTCGGTCGGCTGCCGGCGCACCGGGGACAGGGCCAGCCACACCTCGGTCGTCGTCGACCGTCCGCGCAGGGTGACCGGCGGCTGCTCCGAGTAGCGGATCGCGTCGCGGGTGAGGGCGTGCGTCACGCCGCAGACCAGCACCCCGCCCGGCGGGGCGACCGACTGCATCCGGGAGGCCGTGTTCACCACGTCGCCGGCCACGATCGCCTGGCCGCCGTCGCGGGCGGCGGCCACGTCGACCAGCGCCTCGCCGGTGGCCACCCCGGCCCGGAAGCGCAGCGCGTCCGCGCCGGTGGGGGCGAAGCGGGTCAGCACCCGTTGCAGCTCCAGACCGGCCCGCACACAGCGCAGCGCGTCGGTCTCGGTCGCCACCGGCGCGCCGAACAGGGCCATCACCGCGTCGCCGATGTACTTCTCGACCACCCCGCCGTACTGCCCCACCACGCGGCGGGCGGCCGAGAAGAACCCGGTCTGCATGCCGCGGACCAGCTCCGGGTCCGCCCGCTCGACGTAGGGAGTGAAGTCGATCAGGTCGACGAAGAGCACGCTGACCCGGCGTCGGTCCTCCTGCGGGGCCGGCTGCCGCTCGCTGCCCGGCCTGGCCGCGCCGCAGGAGGTGCAGAACGTCACGTCCCGGGCGAGCGGGCGCAGGCAGTGCGGACAGACCGCGCCCAGCTCGTGGCCGCAGCCGCCGCAGAAGCGGTCGCCCGCGGCGGCCGTACGTCCACAGCGGTCACACTGCGTGGCGATGACACCCTCCACTGGCGGTCCCGTCGGCGCCGGAATCGGCGCCGGTGCCGTGTCAGTATCGCCGTCGGTACTGCTGTCGGGTACCGGGCTGTTGGTTTGTGGACAGTCCACCGGCCGGTCCTGCCGTTACAGTCAGGCGGCTGATTGTCGACCATTGACCACAGGGGGATTCCCGATGGTGTACGTGATGTTGCAGAGCGACTGGACCGACGGCAACGGGGTGAGCCACCTCGCGGGCGACTCCGTCGACGTGGACGCCGCCACGCTGGCCGCGCTCCAGGCGCAGGGCATCGTCAGCGAGCAGTCCGGCGGCGGCAAGGACGGCACGGAGTGGGTCGGGCCGGGCAGCACCAACTGGGTCGGGCCGGGCAGCAACACTCCCTGACACCCACACGAAAGGGCCGGAGCAGCCGCTCCGGCCCTTTTTCGCGTACGCCTCAGCGCTCGTTCATGCCGGCGCGGCGGCGCAGCGCCGCCACGTCGGTGACCACGATCCGCCGGCCCTCGGTGCGCAGCCAACCCCGGTTGGCGAACGACCCGATGGCCTGGTTGACGCTCTGCCGCGAGCCGCCGGCCATCTCGGCGAGCTGGCTCTGGTTGAGCTCGATGGTGATCATCGGGGCCTGGCTCTCGCCGGCCAGCCGCACCAGGGTCTTGGCCACCCGCCCGGGCAGGTCCAGGAAGACGTGGTCGGCGTTCTGCTCGGTCAGCCGGCGGATCAGCCCGCCCAGCGAGCGCATCACCGCGTCGAGGATGCGTGGGTTGGAGTGCACCAGCTCCATGAAGGCGCCCCGCGACAGCGCGAGCGCCGCGCAGTCCTCGATCGCCTCGGCGGAGGCGGAGCGGGTGGAGGCGTCGAGCAGGGACACCTCGCCCAGCACGTCCGGCGGTCGGATGACCGACAGCACGGCGCGCTCGCCGGTCGGCGCGGTGCGGAACACGGCGACCGCGCCCCGACGCAGCACGATGAGGGACTCGCCGGGGTCGTTCTCGACGAAGAGCAGCTGGCCCTTGCGGTATGTGCGGGGGACCGCCGCGGCGATCACCCGCTGCCGGACCTCCGGCTCCAGCCCGGCGAACATGTCCACACCTGTGAGCGCGTCACCCGGCTCCGGTAGGCGCATCTCCACGGCCCAACCCCTCCCCCGGTCAAGGACCACACATCGCTCACCGGGTGAACCTGAAGGCCCTCGACGAGGTGAACTGACACCGGTTCGGCGTCCGGTAGCGGTACACATCAGATCATGACGCTCCGGTCGCTTGCTGTACACCCCTCAAACCACTTCCGTGACACTCCCGAGCTGCGAGGCCCGCCCTGGTGGGAGGCGTCGCGGGGTGCCGGTGCGCCCGGGCCGCCCCGGTGGCCGCCGGGCGACGGGCGTGGGCGAGGATGACCCGTGATGGTCTACCGCTATTTCTACGACTGCGAGTTCATCGAGGACGGCCGGCTCGTCGACCTGGTGTCGATCGGCGTCGTCGACGAGTACGGCCGCGAGTTCTACGCCGTCTCGACCGAGTTCGACGACTCGCGGGCCGTGCCCTGGGTGCGCCGCAACGTGCTCGACAAGCTGCCCTCCCCGGCGAACCGCGCCTGGCGTTCGCGCGAGCGCATCCGCGACGAGCTGTACGACTTCCTCGTGGAGCCGGTCCGGGACCGCCCGGGCGAGCAGTTGGAGCTGTGGGCCTGGTACGCCGCGTACGACCACGTGGCCCTGGCGCAGCTCTGGGGCGCCATGCCGGCGCTGCCCCGGGAGATCCCCCGCTTCACCAAGGACCTGCGTCAGCTCTGGGACGACCGGGGCCGGCCGCCGCTGCCGGACGCCGACGCGGCGCGGCACGACGCGCTGGTCGACGCCCGGCACAACCTGGCCCGGTGGCGGGCGATGACCGGTTCGTAGGTTTGGTCGGTTCTGTCCCGGGCACCGGTGCGACGTCGAGCCGATGTGAGGGAGAGTCCCATGAGCAACGAACCGACCGACGCCGCCGAGGCCCGGCGCCGGGTCACCGAGCTGGTCCGTGAGGCGCGCATCTGCATGCTGAGCACGATCTCCGTGGACGGGCGGATGGTGAGCCGCCCGATGGGCCTGCAGGAGGCGGAGTTCGACGGCGACCTGTGGTTCTTCGTGTACGCCGACTCCGCCAAGGTCAGGCAGATCCGGGTCAACCCCGAGGTCAACGTCTCCTTCTCCGACTCCCGACGCAACGCCTGGGTGTCGGTCGCGGGCACGGCCCGGGAAGAGTACGACCGGGCGAAGGCCGAGGAGCTGTGGAACCCGGTGCTCAAGGCGTGGTTCCCGGACGGGTTGGAGACCCCCGGGCTCACCCTGCTCAAGGTGCACGCCGCCTCCGCCGAGTACTGGGACTCTCCGTCGAGCACGGTGGTCAACCTGTTCGGCTACGCCAAGGCGGCGGTGACCGGCAAGCCGCCGAAGGCGGGGGAGAACCACGAGGTCAGCTACTGACCGGTAGGCCGACCGGCCGGTGGGACCGGCCCGGGGCGCGGTGTCGGCGCACTCCTGCGGCGACTACAGTGCGCACTGACGGCCCGCCCCGGGCCGGCAACGGCGCCGATGGTCTGATCCGACACATATCCTGGGGCAAATCGGGCTTCACCTGATGCTCCAGGAGGATGAGCGATCATGCGTATCGGCGTGCTCACCGGCGGCGGCGACTGCCCAGGTCTCAACGCGGTCATCCGGGCGGTGGTCCGCAAGGGCGTCGCCAGCTACGGCCACGAGTTCGTGGGGTTCCGGGACGGCTGGAAGGGTCCGTTGGAGGGCCTGTCCCGCCCCCTGGGCATCGCGGAGGTGCGCGGCATCCTGCCGCGAGGCGGCACCATCCTCGGCTCCTCCCGCACCAACCCGTTCAAGATCGAGAACGGCGTCGAGCGGATCAAGGACAACCTCGCCGCGCAGGGCGTGGACGCGCTCATCGCGATCGGCGGCGAGGACACCCTCGGCGTGGCCACCAAGCTGTACGAGCTCGGGGTCCACGTGATCGGCGTGCCGAAGACGATCGACAACGACCTCGGCGCCACCGACTACACCTTCGGCTTCGACACCGCCGTCAACATCGCGATGGAGGCGATCGACCGGCTGCACACCACCGCCGAGAGCCACCACCGCACCCTGGTCGTCGAGGTGATGGGCCGGCACGCCGGCTGGATCGCCCTGCACGCCGGCCTGGCCGGCGGCGCCAACGTGATCCTGCTGCCGGAGCGGCAGTTCGACGTCGAGCAGGTCGCCGGCTACGTCGAGAAGCGCTTCCAGCACCAGTACGCCCCGATCGTCGTGGTCGCCGAGGGCGCGCAGCCGCTGGACGGCCAGATGGTCCTGCACAACCAGGAGCTCGACGCGTTCGGCCACGTCCGCCTCGGCGGCATCGGCCAGTGGCTCGCCGAGCAGCTGGAGGCCAAGACCGGCAAGGAGGCCCGCACCGTCGTGCTCGGGCACATCCAGCGCGGCGGCACCCCGAGCGCCTTCGACCGGGTGCTCGCCACCCGGCTGGGCCTGCAGGCGATCGACGCCGTCCACGAGGGCGACTGGGGCAAGATGGTCGCCATGCAGAGCACGGACATCGTCCGCGTCCCGCTGGCCGACGCCACCCGCGAGCTGAAGACCGTGCCGCTGGAGCGGTACGCCGAGGCCGAGGTCTTCTTCGGCAGCTGATCCACCCGCCGCGACGCCGACTCACGGCGAGGGGGTACGACGCGATGGCGGGTTCGGTGCACACGGTCGCGGTCATCGGGGCCGGCAAGATCGGCGAGCTGATGCTCTCCGGGCTGCTGCGATCGGGCTGGCCGGTGGACCGGCTGCTCGCCACCGCCCGCCGGCCCGCCCGCGCCGAGGAGCTGACCGCCCGCTACGGGATCCGGGTGGTCGACAACCTCACGGCGGTGGACGAGGCGGAGGTGCTCGCCGTCTCGGTCAAGCCGCAGGACGCGGCGACGCTGCTGGAGGAGATCGGGCCCAAGGTGCCCGCCGACAAGCTGGTGATCTCGCTCTGCGCCGGCCTGCCGACCAGCTTCTTCAACCGCCGGCTGCCCGAGGGCACGCCCGTGGTGCGCGTGATGACCAACACCCCGGCCCTGGTCGACCAGGCCATGACGGCGATCTCCGCCGGCGCCCACGCCACCGGCACGCACCTGGCGTTGGCCGAGGAGATGTTCAAGCCGCTGGGGTCGACCGTCCGGGTGCCCGAGTCCCAGCAGGACGCGGTGACCGCGCTCTCCGGCTCCGGGCCGGCGTACTTCTACCTGCTGGTCGAGGCGATGATCGACGCCGGCATCCTGCTCGGCCTGCCCCGGCAGGTCGCGCACGAGCTGATCGTGCAGACCGCGATCGGCTCGGCGGTGATGCTGCGCGACTCCGGCGAACACCCGGTGAAGCTGCGCGAGGCGGTCACCTCGCCGGCCGGCACCACCATCTCCGCCGTGCGCGAGCTGGAGAGGCACGGCGTACGCGCGGCGCTGCTCGCCGCCCTGGAGGCGGCCCGCGACCGCGCCCGCGAACTCGCCGCCCAGGCCGACTGAGTTCTGCGCAACCTGCTCCCAGCGTTCGCCTATCGGCGTCGCCTGGTCTCCAGCGGCCATTCCAGGCTGACCGTCTCGTCGCGGCCCTGCCGGTCGAAGAACGCCTGGAGGTCCCGCTTCTGCTGGGCGTACCAGCCGACCTGCGCCTGGTGGAGGGCGTCGGGGTGCGTCCGGGCGATCCGGTCGTGGCGGGCCGCGATCGACACCGCCATGTCGGCCGCCGCGCGCGCGTCGCTCTCGGCGTCATGGGCGTTCGTCAGGTCGACTTCGTAGTATCTGCACAGGTCGCCCAGCTGCCGTCCGTCGTACCAGCGGGGCTCGACCTCGGCGTGCAGGATCGAGGGGTCGATGATGGCGGCGCGGTCCCACTCGACCGCCGGAAGGCCGTGGCGAGCCAGTTCGGTGTGCAGCACCGTGACGTCGTAGTGGGCGCAGAAGACGACCAGGGGCGTGCCGTCCGCGATCACCTTCGAGATCGCCGTTCCCAGCTCGGCCAGCGCTTCCCGGGGTGCCCTCCCGGCGCTGCGCACCATCTCGTCGGTGATCCCGTGGACCGCGGTGGAGTCGGACGGGATCGGGACCCCCGGGTTGACGAGCCAGTTCGAGGTGGTGCCGTCGGCGTGGACCAGGGCAGCGGAGACGATGCGGCTGTCCATGGGCTGCCTGTCGGTGCCCTCGATGTCGAAGCCCACCACCGGCAGGTCGTGCCACCCGCCGTGGTTCCCGCGCGGCGGAGCGGTTCTGACCGGCGCGCACTCCTGGTGGTACGAACTCCAGCGGCCCCCGGTGTTGACCGCCTGCCCGGCCCCGGCCTCCACCCGTCTCCGGCACTTCCCACAGCTCCCGGGGTACCTGTTGATCACGATAGGTCCTCCATTCCTGGTGCCTGGCCGCGCAGGACCTGAAATCGTCCGACGCGAGGGGATGAGCGCTGAGAGCGAAGCGCCGGCACGATCCTGAATCCCGGACCGGCCTGTCACCACCCCCCGCCGGTGCCGATCCACCCACCTATGTGGACGATCAAGACTGGCCGGAATCCGGGGTTTCCACCGGAGCATCGACGACACCTGACCGGTGCTGCGCGGGCGTCTGCGGGACACCGCCCAACCCCGGCGGCGAGCGGGACTGGCGTCCCCCCTGCTCGCCGGTGGAGCACGTCGGCTCTGAGTTCTTCCAGGCCGCGGGTGTGTGCAGCGCCACTAGACAGACTGTCTAAGTAGAGACACTATCTAGGCATGGACAGCTTCACCCAGCCCAGCGAGTGGCTCCGCGGAGTCCTGGGGTTGTGCGTACTGCGGATCATGGCCGGCGGTCCGACCTACGGCTACGCCATCGCCGCCGAGCTAGCCGAGGCGGGCTTCGGGGAGATCAAGGGCGGCACCCTCTACCCGCTGCTGGCTCGTTTCGAGAAGAACGGCCTGGTCACCGCCGAGTGGCGCGTCGGCGAAGGCGGGCCGGGCCGCAAGTACTTCACGCTCACCGACAGCGGCCGCGCGGAGCTGGCGCACGGCCTCGCCCAGTGGCAGGCGTTCTCGACCAGGGTCACCAGCCACCTGGCCACCGGCAACACCGGCGACGACCTGTCGGTGCCCCATCCCCGGAACTTCATGAGGAGCACATCGTGAACACCCCCCGCGTCCAGGCCCGGTCCCAGGAGGTCTGGCAGCGCCCGTTCGTCAAGGACCACCAGAAGTGGTGCGACGACTTCGTCATCGAGCTACGGATGCGAGACGTGCCCGGCCGCGTGATCGGGGAGCACCTGGGCGAGATCGAGGCGCACTGCGCCGAGACCGGCGAGACACCCGAGGACGCCTTCGGGGACCCGACTGACTACGCCAGGCAGATCCAGCAGGAGGGCGCACCGGAGCGGGTGTCGGGGGTCTGGAAGATCACGGTCCTCTCTGCCGCACAGGTGCTGGCCATGCTCGTCGGCACCGCGGCGGTCGCTCCCTGGGCACGCGGCGAGCAGTTGAGCTACGACGCGGTCCAGTTGGCCTGCCTCGGGTTGTTCGTGCTCGTGCTCCTGAGCCTGCCCAAGCTCCTGTCGCCTCTGATGCGTCACCCCTGGGCGGTCGGTCTTCCCCTGGCCGCCCTGGTGCCCCTCGTCGCACTGGGGACGGCGGCTTCCGACCGGTTCGGCCTGCCGGCCCTGCTGACCCTTCCGGCCCCGGTGCTCTCCGTCGGACTGTTCGTGGTGGTCGGAGTCCTGGCGTTCGTCGAGGGCCGGGAGCTGGCGCGCGACCTGGACGACGACCTCGTCACCTCGCCCTTCGCCTCCGCACCGCGAGCACCGGAGGCAGGCAGGAGTCGTAGATGGATGGCCGTCCTCGTGCCGTCCTGCCTGCTCCCCGTCGGCTATCTCGTCCTGGCGACCTTCAGCTGGATCTACGCCTGAATCACCGGTAGAGCAGGTGGGGCTTGCGGCGGCGGTCGAAGTCCGCCAGCTCGTCGGCCCAGGCGCCGACCACGTCGTCCACGTCGGCGCCGGCGTCGATCATCGTACGCAGCCGCGGCGACCCGGTGAGCTTGTCGATCCAGTACGGCCGCACCGCGTCCCACGAGTCGCGTCGCCACGCGAACGCCTCGTACTTGTGCGCCTCCACCAGCATCGCGACCGCCGTGCGGATCGGGTCGTACGTCGCGCGGTCGACGACCTTGACCTCGACCCCCGCGCAGAGCTTGTTGAGCAGCGCGGGCTTCTGCCCGGCGGACGTCGGCGTGAAGTACGCCTCGCGGAACTCGACACCCGGCAGGTTCCGGGCGTTGAGCCGGTCGGACCAGTGGTAGTCGAAGTCCTCGGCCAAGCCGCCGATCAGCTCGAACGGTCTGGTCGTGCCCCGGCCCTCGGTGATCGTCGCGACGCCCTCGAACAGGCCGGTGCCGGGATAGACCAGCGCGGTGTCCTGGGTGGGCATGTTCGGGCTGGGCATCACCCACGGCAGGTCGGTGTCGGCGGCGAGCCGGTCGCGCTTCCAGTGCCGGCACTTCACGACGTGCAGGTCGACCTGGCGGCCGGCCTCGGCGGGGAGGAACTCGGCGTTGAAGAACCGGGCCAGCTCGCCGACGGTCATCCCGTGCTGCTGGACGATCTCCTTCAGGCCCACCCCGGAGGTGTAGCCGGCGGTCATCATCGGCCCGTAGGCCCGGCCGCCGACCGGGTTCGGCCGGTCCAGCACCACGTAGCGCTTGCCGACGCGGGCCGCGGCCATCATCGAGGTGTACATGGTCCAGATGTACGTGTAGAAGCGGGCGCCGACGTCCTGGATGTCGAAGACGACGGTGTCGACGCCGGCCTGGGTGAACATGGTCTCCCACTTGGCCAGCGAGGCGCCGTACGCGTCGTAGACGGTGATCCCGGTGCGGGCGTCGATGCCGGTGCCCTCGCTGCCCCCGGCCTGCGCCGACCCGCGGAAGCCGTGCTCGGGGCCGAACGCGGCGGCCAGCCGGACCGTCCCGGAGGCGTGCATCAGATCGACCAGATGCCGGTAGGCCGAGTCCACGCCGGTGGGGTTCGAGATCACGCCCACCCGCTGCCCGGCGAGGTCGGCGAAGTCGGACCGGACGAGCACGTCGAGGCCGGTCTCCACGTGGCGGATGCCGGGCGCGGCGTGGCCGGCCGCGCCGGGTGCCGTCGCCGCGACCGCGCCCGCGGTCACCGCACCCGCTCCGGCCAGGAACTTCCTACGCTCCATGTCGCCCCTCCCGTCGGTTTGGTCGAAACTTAGCTACACGTGGATGCCTCGTCAAGGAAGGTTAGCTACAAACCCGGGGGCTCAACCGCTCCGGACGTGCGCCGGTGTGCCGCCCGGCGCCGTGGCGGCTCCGCCTGTCGGGTGCCCGAGCGGGCGCGCTCGGCGCGTCGGGTGCTCCATACTGGCCCGGTGTTCACCCTCGCCCAGGCCCGTCACCTGATCGCCACCCTGCGCCCGCGCGTCGACGAGCTGATCCGGCTGCGGGCCGACCTGGCCGAGCTGCGCGCCGACCTGGCCGAGCGGGGTGCGAGCCCGCTCGGCGGACTGGCCGAGGTCAAGGGGCTGGAGGCGCGGTTGCACGCCGTCGTCGAGGACCTGCACTCCCACGACATCCAGGTCAAGGGCATCGCGCCGGTGCTGCTCGACTTCTCCGGCGAGCGTGACGGCCGGCCGGTGCTCTGGTGCTGGCTGGAGGGGGACACCGACGTGCGCTGGTACCACCGGGTGGAGTGCGGCTTCGCCGGCCGCCGCCCGGTCTGACCCGGCCCGCCGGCGCCGGCCGGCGGCCACCCCGTCCGGGTCGGCGGTGGGGGAGCGGCCGGCGGGGGCGTCGGGTCGACCCATCGTCCGCACCGGCGGTGCTCAGGCCAGGGATGCGAGCGTGGCCGGGGCGACGTTCCCGCCACTGAGGACCAGCACGGTACGGGTGCCGGGTCCGGCGTCGACCAGGCCGGCCCGCAAGGCGGCGAGGGTGACGGCGGCGGACGGCTCGACCAGGAGCTTCGTGGCGTCCATCAGCCCCCACCAGGCGGCCCGGATGTCCTCCTCGGACACCTCGACCACCTCGTCCACCAGCGCGCCGACGTGCGCCAGGGTGTGCCGTCCGGCGAACGGAGCCGCCAGTCCGTCGGCGATCGACGCGGGTCGTACCGTGAGGGCTTCGCCGCCGGTGCGCAGGGCGTGGCCGACCGCGTTGGCGGTGACCGGCTCGACGCCGACGACGCGGGCGGTCGGGACGGCCGCGCGCACGGCCGACGCCACGCCGCTGATGAGCCCGCCGCCACCGACCGGCACGAGGACCAGCTCCGGTGGCGGGCCGTCGGCCAGGATCTCCCTGCCGACCGTGGCCTGGCCGGCGATGACGTCCGGGTCGTCGAACGGGTGCAGGAGGTGGTAGCCCCGCTCCGCCGCCAGGGCCTGGCAGGTGCCCAGCAGGTCGTCGGTGAGGACGACCTCACCGCCGTGGCGCCGGACCGCCTCGATCTTGGTCGGCACCGCGTGCGGCGGCATGCAGACGACCGTCGGCAGGCCGAAGGCGCGACCGGCGAAGGCCACCGCCGCCGCGTGGTTGCCGGCGGAGAAGGCGGTCAGTCCGGCGGGCGCCTGCTCCCGCTCGACGCGGGCGAGCAGCGCGTTGAGCGCGCCCCGCACCTTGAAGCTGCCGGTGTGCTGGAGGTTCTCGGCCTTGACCGCGAGATCGAGTCGCAGCGGGTCGCCGAGGCGGGGGCAGGGCAGCAGCGGGGTGCGAACGACCCGCCCCGCGATGCGCTTCTCGGCCGTGACGACGTCGTCCACGGTGGTGAGCTGCACGGTCGCAGCCTAGCCCGGCCCGGACGGACGCACCGCCCTCGGTGCGTCCGGCCGGGGGCTGTGGTGCGATCGCAGTGGCTCAGTGGCTCAGTGGCTCGACGGCCGGGTCGCGGTGGCCGCGACGGGGGAGTGGCTCAGCGGGTGGCCTCGGCCAGGGCGGCGCGGACCCTGGCGGCGTCGGCCGGCGCCTCGCGCTCCCAGTCCGCCGGGTCGGCGGAGTAGATGGTCCCGTACGCCGGGGTGTCCGGCTGGTAGCGCCAGCTCTCGGCGAGCGTCCCGGCGTCCACGGCGTCGTAGCCGATCCGGTCGAGGAAGGCCGTGGCGTCGGCCTTCGCGCCCGCGTCGTCGCCGGCGACGGGCAGCGCGCTGCGGTCGTCGGCGCCCGTCGGCCGGGCCAGCACGTGCAGGTGCTTGAAGTAGATGTTGTTGAACACCTTGACCACCCGCGACTGCGGCAGGTGCCGCTGGAGCAGCTCGCTGCTGGTGGTGGCGCCCGAGTCGAGCTCGGAGACCTGTCCGTCCCGCTGCGGGTAGTAGTTGTTGGTGTCGAGCACGAGCTTGCCGGCGAGCGGCTCGACCGGCACGTCCCGGTACGCCTTCAGGGGGATGGTGACGACCACCAGGTCGCCGGCTTCCGCGGCCTCCCGGGCCGTGGCGGCCCGGGCGCGCGGGCCCAGCTCCTCGACGAGGTCCTTGAGGGTCTCCGGGCCGCGCGAGTTGCTCAGCACCACGTCGTAGCCGGCGGCCACCGCCAGCCGCGCCACCGTGCCACCGATGTGTCCACTGCCGATCAGTCCCACAGTTGTCATGTCGTTCCCAACTCCGCTCACGGTGAGGGCATTCCCCACCGGGATGGTCGACAATCCGGCCCGGTGCCCGGTGCCCGGTGCCCGGTGCGGCGACCGGCCGACGGCGCCCGGCCGGGCGCGGGGTCCGGCGACGGGCAGGCCGGCCAGGCGGGCGTGGTGCTGCCCGTGCACGCCGGGTCCCGCCCGCTCAACGTACTGCCGGGCTCCGCGTCGGGGGCCCGCTTCGGCGCGACGACTCTGGGGCGACCCCGCGTCGCTCTGGTGCGAGGCGGGGGAGTTCGCCGCCGCGCTCGCCCCGATCCGGGTTGCGCGGGCCGGCCCGACCGGGCCCCCGTCGTCGAGCAGTGAGCCGTGCGGTCAGGGCCGACGGGGCCCGGGTGCGCCGCGCCCGGCCCGGTCGTCCGGATCGCCGGGCCGCCGGACCGCCGTAACCACCCGATCGACGCGTTCGCCGGTCGTCGGGTCGGTCCAGGCGAAGACCACCGGCTCGGCCGTCGCCAGGAGCTCCCGGACGAACGGCGGAAGGTCCGCCGGCGACATCCGGATGTAGGTCACCGCCTCGTCGACCCGCGCGAGCAGGTGCTCCAGCACGAAGCGGTGCCGTCCGGGGGCGTCGAGGTGCCCGGGGGCCGGTGGGATGTGCCGCAACGGGCCGTGCTCACGCAGCACGTCGTCGGGCACGGCGGCGTCGAGCACCACCCGACCGGCGTCGAGCGGACCCTGGATGTCGACGTGGTGGCCGGGCGGGATCTGGCCCGGTGCGAGCTTTCCCTGCACCGCGAAGAACATCCCGCCCCCCTCCGCCCGGACCGTCCCAGGTGTCGCCGATCGTAGTCCGGTCGACACGCAACGGCGCGGCGGGACGGAGGGTCCTCAGGCTGCCGGGGGCAGCACCTTCTCGATCGCGGCACGCAGGTCGGGCGCGCCGGGCTCGACGGTGGGTGCGAACCGGGCGGCCACCGTGCCGTCCGGCGCGACGAGGAACTTCTCGAAGTTCCACCGCACGTCGCCGGTGTGGCCCTCGGCGTCGGCCGTGTCCACCAGCGCCGCGTAGAGGGGGTGGCGGCCGGGCCCGTTCACCTCCACCTTCTCGGTCAGGGGGAAGGTCACCCCGTAGTTCACCTCGCAGAAGTCGCTGATCTCGGCGGCGCTGCCCGGCTCCTGGCCGGCGAACTGGTTGCAGGGCACGCCGAGCACCACCAGGCCGCGGTCGGCGTACTCGTCGTGCAGCGCCTGCAGGCCGGCGTACTGCGGGGTGAGGCCGCAGCGCGAGGCGACGTTGACGACCAGCAGCGCGCGTCCGCGGTACCGCGTGAGGTCGGCCGGACCTCCGGCCAGGGCGTCGATCCGGGTGTCGAAGACGGTCATGGGCCGAAGCTACCCGCCAGCACCGGGCCGGTGCCGGCCGCCACGGGCACTCCCGGGGCGTACGGCGCCCGCCCGACCGTTGTCGGCCCGGGGGCGGTCGGAGCTGGTCGCGCTCCCAGTAGAAATCGATACATGCACATCTTGACGAAAGGATGACGGCGTGAGTAGCGTCTCACCATCAATCTGGAAAGTTTCCTAACTGTTTGGGGAGACGCCGTATGAAGAGATCGCTCCGCCGGGCCCTCTGGGTCGGCGCCGTGATGGCGGTGACCGCCGCCACCGTCCCGATGGCCAGTGCCTTCGGCGCCGGCAGCGTGACCGCCGGGTTCGCCAAGGCGCAGGACTGGGGGACCGGTCACGAGACGCGGGTGACCATCACCAACGGGACGAGCGCCCCGGTGAGCACCTGGCGCATCGAGTTCGACCTGCCGTCGGGCACCAGCATCAGCAGCTCCTGGGACGCCGACGTCACGCGCACCGGCGACCACTACGTCGCGGTGAAGAAGAGCTGGGCCGGTCCGCTCCCGGCGGGCGGCGCGTTCAGCTGGGGCTACAACGGCACCGGCGCGTACAAGGCGCCGCTGAACTGCACGATCAACGGCGCGCCGTGCGGCGGCGGCACCCCGCCCCCCACCACCGCCCCGCCGACCACGACCCCGCCGACCACGGCGCCGCCCACCACCGCGCCGCCGACCACGCCTCCGCCCACCACCCCGCCGCCGGGCCCGGGCGGCAAGAAGGTCGTCGGCTACTTCGCGCAGTGGGGCGTCTACGCCCGCAACTACCACGTGAAGAACATCCACACCAGCGGCTCGGCCGCCAAGCTGACCCACATCCTGTACGCCTTCGGCAACACCACCGGTGGCCGCTGCACCATCGGTGACAGCTACGCCGACTACGAGAAGGCCTACACCGCGGCGGACAGCGTCGACGGCGTCGCCGACACCTGGGACCAGCCGCTGCGCGGCAGCTTCAACCAGCTGCGCAAGCTCAAGAAGATGTACCCGAACCTGAAGGTGATCTGGTCCTTCGGCGGCTGGACCTGGTCCGGCGGCTTCACCCAGGCCGCGCAGAACCCGGCCGCGTTCGCCGAGAGCTGCCACAACCTGGTCGAGGACCCGCGCTGGGCGGACGTCTTCGACGGCATCGACGTCGACTGGGAGTACCCGAACGCCTGCGGACTCACCTGTGACAGCAGCGGCCCGAACGCCTTCAAGAACGTGGTCAGCGCGCTGCGGTCGAAGTTCGGCTCGTCGGCGCTGGTGACCGCCGCGATCACGGCGGACGGCAGCAACGGCGGCAAGATCGACGCCACCGACTACGCCGGCGCCGCGACGCACCTCAACTGGATCATGCCGATGACGTACGACTACTTCGGCGCCTTCAACGCGCAGGGCCCCACCGCCCCGCACTCCCCGCTCACCTCGTACGCCGGCATCCCGCAGCAGGGCTTCTGGTCCGACGCGGCGATCCAGAAGCTCAAGAGCAAGGGCATCCCGTCGGACAAGCTGCTGCTCGGCATCGGCTTCTACGGCCGGGGCTGGACCGGGGTGACCCAGACCGCCCCGGGTGGCACCGCCACCGGCCCCGCCCCGGGCACCTACGAGCAGGGCATCGAGGACTACAAGGTCCTCAAGAACACCTGCCCGGCCACCGGCACCGTCGCCGGCACGGCGTACGCCAAGTGCGGCAGCAACTGGTGGAGCTACGACACCCCCTCCACGATCAACGGCAAGATGACGTACGCGAAGAACCAGGGCCTCGGTGGCGCCTTCTTCTGGGAGCTCTCCGGTGACACCGGAAACGGCGAACTGATCGGCGCCATCAAGGGCGGTCTCGGCTGAGCCGAGTGCCGACGCACCACCCACACGGCGGGGAGGGACCACGCACCGGTCCCTCCCCGTCGGCTGTGCCCGGACCGCCCGGGCCCGGGCGCGGCGGCGTCGGGGCACATGTGTCGATGTGACAGACTCGCCGCCCAAGGGGCTCGATGTCCACGGCGACGGAGGTGGCGATGCGCACGACGCGCGGGAGGCTGGCGGCGGGTGTCGCGCTGCTCGGGGCCCTGCCCCTCGCCCTGCTCGGCTGCGGCATCGGCGAGGAGGAGGACCCGGCGACCAAGCCCGGGCGGGCCCCGGCCGAGGAGGCCGCCGCGAAGTCGCGGGAGCGGGTGCAGGCGTACCTCGACGCGATGACCGCGAAGGACGTCGCCGCCGGGCGCAGCCAGCTCTGCGCCGCCCTCCAGCAGAGCTTCGACGCCGCCGCCACCGGCCCCAACGGCGACTTCGCCGACCACTTCACCGTGCCGCAGGCCGAGATCACCGACATCCGCTCCGGTCCCCGGGGCCAGGAGGTGAGCACGTCGATCTCGGTCGCCGCCGGTTCCCGCACGACCACCCGGCCGCTGCTGTTCACGGTCACCCGCGACGGCGCCGACTGGTGCATCGCGGCCGAGGCGCCGGGCGGCAACACCCCGTCCCCGGCCGCCCCCGCCTCGCCCGTGTCCGGGTGAGCCCGCTCTCACCTGCCGGAACCATCCCCCTCGCCGACAGGGCGCGGGGTCGGTCGCCGTACGCTTTCTGTCATGCGCCATGAGTGGCATCAGCTGAGCCATCCCGCGGTGGGCAGCCCTGGGCTGCAGACCAGCCGTCCGACCGTCGACTCCGCCGAGGACGCGGCCCTCGGCCTTGACCGCTGGCGGGAGTTGCCGCGCGCGCAGACCCCGCCCTGGCCTGACCCGGCGGGGGTCGCCGAGGTCTGCAAGGTGCTCGACACCGTGCCGTCGGTGGTGGCGCCCTACGAGGTCGACCAGCTGCGGCAGCGGCTGGCGCTGGTGTGCGAGGGCAAGGCGTTCCTGCTCCAGGGCGGCGACTGCGCGGAGACCTTCGTCGACAACACCGAGAGCCACCTGCTGGCCAACGCCCGCACCCTGCTCCAGATGGCGATCGTGCTCACCTACGGGGCCTCGCTGCCGGTGGTCAAGGTGGCCCGGGTCGCCGGGCAGTACACCAAGCCCCGGTCGCTGCCGACCGACGCGCGCGGGCTGCCCGCCTACCGCGGCGACATGATCAACTCGCTGGAGGCGACGCCGGAGGCGCGGGCCGCCGACCCGCAGCGCATGATCCGGGCGTACGCGAACTCGGCCGCCGCGATGAACATGCTCCGCGCGTACCTCGCCGGCGGGCTGGCCGACCTGCACGCCGTGCACGACTGGAACAAGGGCTTCGTCAAGAACTCCCCGGCCGGCGAGCGCTACGAGGCGATCGCCCGGGAGATCGACCGAGCGCTGGCCTTCATCAGGGCCTGCGGGATGACCGACGACGAGGCGCTGCGCACCGTCACCCTCTACTGCTCCCACGAGGCCCTCGCCCTGGAGTACGACCGGGCGCTGACCCGGGTCTCCGACCGCCGGGCGTACGGTCTGTCCGGGCACTTCCTGTGGATCGGCGAGCGCACCCGGCAGATCGACGGAGCGCACATCGACTTCATCTCCCGCATCGCCAACCCGATCGGCGTGAAGCTCGGCCCGACGACGACCCCGGACGAGGCGATCGAGCTCTGCGAGAAGCTCAACCCGGAGAACGTCCCCGGGCGGCTCACCCTGATCAGCCGGATGGGCAACCACCGGGTCCGCGACGCCCTGCCGCCCATCGTGGCGAAGGTGACCGCCGCCGGCGCCAAGGTGGTCTGGCAGTGCGACCCGATGCACGGCAACACGCACGAGTCGTCCAACGGCTACAAGACCCGGCACTTCGACCGGATCGTCGACGAGGTGCTCGGCTACTTCGAGGTGCACCGGGGCCTGGAGACCCACCCCGGCGGGCTGCACGTCGAGCTGACCGGTGAGGACGTCACCGAGTGCCTCGGCGGCGCCCAGGGCATCGAGGACCTCGACCTGCCCGGCCGGTACGAGACCGCCTGCGACCCGCGACTGAACACCCAGCAGTCGCTGGAGCTGGCGTTCCTCGTGGCGGAGATGCTCCGTGGCTGACGCGAGGAGTGAGCTTGCGAGCCCCGCAGTCGGCGGCCGAAGGGACGACAGTGGCTGACGCGAGGAGTGAGCTTGCGAGCCCCGCAGTCGGCGGCCGAAGGGACGACAGTGGCTGATCAGTTCGTGGACCTGCGTTCGGACACCGTCACCCGGCCGACGCCGGGGATGCGGGAGGCGATGGCCACTGCCGAGGTCGGCGACGACGTCTACGGCGAGGACCCCACCGTCAACGCGTTGGAGGCCGAGGTCGCCGCGCTGTTCGGCCACGAGGCGGCGCTGTTCGCCCCGAGCGGGTCGATGGCCAACCAGATCGCCCTGCAACTGGTGGTGCCGCCCGGCAACGAACTGCTCTGCGACGCCGACGCGCACGTGGTGACGTACGAGATCGGGGCAGCCGCGGCGTACGGCGGCATCTCCTCGCGGACCTGGCCGGCGGTCGGCGCGGACGTCGACCCGGACGCGGTCGCCGCCATGGTCCGCCCGGACGGCTACTGGGCGGTGCCCACCCGGGCGATCGCCGTCGAGCAGACCCACAACCGGGGCGGTGGCGGGGTGATCCCGCTGGCCACCCTGCGCGAGCTGCGCCGCATCGCCGACGACGCGCAGGTCGCCCTGCACTGCGACGGCGCCCGGATCTGGCACGCGCACGTCGCCGACGGCGTGCCGCTGGCCGAGTACGGCGCCCTCTTCGACTCCCTGTCGGTCTGCCTCTCCAAGGGCCTCGGCGCGCCGGTCGGCTCACTGGTCGTCGGCAGCGCCGAGAAGATCGAGCGGGCCCGGTTCGTCCGCAAGCGGATGGGCGGCGGGATGCGGCAGGCCGGCATCCTGGCCGCCGCCGGCCGGTACGCCCTCGCCCACCACGTCGACCGGCTCGCCGACGACCACGCGAAGGCCGCCCGGCTCGCCGAGGCGATCGCCCCGTTCGGGGTGCTGGCCACGACCGTCCGGACCAACCTGGTGCCGCTCGACCTGACCAAGGCGGCACTGGACGCGCACGCCCTGGCCGCCGCCGCCCGCGCCGAGGGAGTCCTGGTCTCGGTGCTCGGCCCCCGCACGGCCCGCCTGGTCACCCACCTGGACGTCGACGACGCAGGGATCGACCGCGCGATCGAGGTCCTCACCCGCGTCCTGCGGGGCTGACCCCCGCCGTCGTCGGGCCGTGGGTGGAGGTGAACCCCGCCCGGTGACGTCAGGAGTGCAGACGCCTCAGGGTGGCGATGTCCGCGGCGTGGCCGACGTGCTTCTCCGTCGGGGTCTCCACCACGACCGGGACGCCGGCGGTGGCCGGGTGCGCCATCAGCTCGGCGAACGCCGGCTCGCCGATGGCGCCCTTGCCGATGTTCTCGTGCCGGTCCCGGGTGGAGCCGCAGAGGTCCTTCGAGTCGTTCGCGTGCACCAGCCGCAGCCGGTCGGCCCCGACCGTCGCCACGAGCGTGTCCAGTGTCGCGGTCATGCCGCCCTCGGCGGCCAGGTCGTGCCCGGCCGCCCACGCGTGGCAGGTGTCGAAGCAGACCCCCAGCCAAGGGTGCCGCTCCACCGCGTCGAGGTAGGGCCCGAGCTGCTCCACCCGGGAGGCGAGCGAGCGACCGCCGCCCGCGCTCGGCTCGACCAGCAGCCGCGGACCGTCCGCTGCCGCCGCCTCGTCGAGCAGCGGCAGCAGCGTCTCGCGTACCTGTCGCATCGCGGTGTCGGCGTACCCCTCGTCGACGGCGCTGCCGGCGTGGAAGACCACGCCCTCGGCGCCGATCGCCCGGCCCCGGCGCAGCGCGTGGGCGAGCGTCTGCGCCGAACGCTCGACCGTGTTCGCGGTGGGGGAGCCGAGGTTGACCAGCAGCGACGCGTGGATGAAGACGGGCACGCCCCGCTCGCCGCAGCCGTCGCGGAACAGCACGTCCTGGGCCGGGTCACCGGCCGGCAGCGCCCAGCCCCGCGAGTTGGACACGTAGACCTGCACGACCTGCGAGCCGGCCGCGTCGACGTACGGCAGGGCGGCCCTCGCCAGGCCGCCGGAGGTGGGCGTGTGCGAGCCGACCAGTCGCTGCGGTGCCGGCATCGCTACATGCATCCGAGGGTGACCGGGGTGGCCGGCGGCACCTGCGTGTTCTCCGGCGGGTTCTGGAAGCGGGTGATGCCGTTCGGGTTGAACTGGATCGCCACCGGGAAGCCCTGGCTCTCCAGCAGCTGCTTGGCCTGCTGACACGGCAGGTCGATGACCCGGGGCACGGCGACCAGCGGCGGACCCTTGCTGAGTTCCAGCTTGACCTTCGCTCCCCGCTCCACCCCGGTGCCGTCCGCCGGGCTCTGCCCGAGGATCTCGTCGCGGGGCTTGTCGGAGTCCTTGTAGGTGGGCGGCTCCACCAGCTGCAGGCCCAGCTGGGCGAGGATCGTCCGGGCCTCGCCCAGGCTCTTGCCGACCAGGTTGGGTACGGAGATCGGGGCCTTGCCCTTGCTCAGGACGACCGTGACCTTGTCGCCCGGTTTCACCTCGGTGCCGGCCTTCGGGTTGGTGTCCAGCACGACGCCCGCGGGCAGGCTGTCGTCGTAGCGGGCGGTGCCCTTGGCCACCACCAGCTTCGCGTCGAGCAGGTCCGCCTCGGCGAGTTCGAACTCCTTGCCCACCACGTCGGGCACCGGGAAGCGCTCCGGACCCAGGGAGAGGGTCAGCGTGACGGTGCCGCCCTTGACGATCCGGGTGGCCGAGACCGGGTCCTGTGCCAGGACGGCGTCCTTCGGCACCTTCTCGTCGTAGCGCGGTTGGGCGTAGCTGAGGACGATCCCGGCGCGGGCGGCCTGCGCCTCGGCGTCGGCCTTGGTCATCGCCACCAGCTGCGGGGCCTGCGTGTAGCGCCCGGCCGCGAACCACCAGCCGCCGCCGGCGACCAGCAGGACCAGCACCACCACGGCGGCGATGGCCGCCCTGCGGCCTCGCGGGTCGCCCATCACGCGGCTGCGCAGCGCGGAGAGCCGCGACCACAGGCTCTCGCGCTCCTCGGGCTCGGCCCGGCGCCGGCCCGCGCGGGGGCCGCCGCCCTCGGGCAGCCGGGCCCAGGCGGGCCGCTCGGCCGGCTTGACCGCCGCGACCATCATGGTCGGCCCGGCCATCGGCTCGTCGGACACCCGGCGCAGCACGGCGGTACGCGTGTTCGCGTCGCCCAGGTCGTCGCGGACCGCCTGCACCTCGGCGAGCAGCGCGCCGGCGTCGGTGGGCCGGGCACCCGGATCGCGGCGGGTGGCCCGGGCGACCAGTTCGTCGAGCGACCTGGGCAGGCCGGGCACCAGCGTCGACGGTGCCGGAACGTCCTTGTCGACGTGCTGCCAGGCGACGTCGACCGGGCGGTCGCCGTCGTAGGGCACCCGACCGGTGAGCATCTCGAACAGCACGATGCCGGCGGAGTAGACGTCGGTGCGGGGGTCGGCGTGCCCGTCGGTCACCAGCTCCGGGGCCACGTACGCGACCGTGGCCATCAACTGGGTGCCGTTGTCGTCGTCGGCGCTCGCCTCCACCGCCTGGGCGAGCCCGAAGTCGGCGACCTTGACCACGCTGTCGACCAGGTTGGCCGCGCCGCCGGTGGGGGCCTCGGCGACCAGCACGTTCTCCGGTTTCACGTCGCGGTGCACCAGCCCCGCCCGGTGGGCGGCGGCGATCGCGGCGAGCATCTGCTCGGCGATGGCCAGCGCCTCGTCGGGATTGAGCCGGCGCCGCTCGGCGAGCACGTCGCGCAGGGTGCGACCGCGGACGTACTCCATCACGAGGTAGGGCAGGCCGGAGTGGGTGCCCTGGTCGTAGACCGCGACGACGTTGGGGTGGGTCAGCCGGGCGATGGTCTTCGCCTCGTCGGTGAACCGCTCCACGAAGCCCGTCGCCCGCGCCCCCGGTTCCGGGGCCTGGGACGGATGAATGATCTTGAGCGCGACGGTGCGCTCGAGGCGCTCGTCGGTGGCGGTGTACACGGTCGCCATGCCGCCACGGGCCACGCGACCGCGGATGCGGTAGCGCCCGTCGATAAGCGAGCCCAGCAACGTGTCGGCGACCTGTGTGTCCATCGGCAGGGAGTCTATGTGTCCAGGGGGCGAAGGTTGAACAGGATGCTACAGATGGGGTGCGACCACGACTGCCCCGCCGCGCTCACCTTCGCCGCCGGCCCTGCTCAGCCGGCTCGTCGGGGTGCCGTTGGCCCCGACCGGGAGGGACGTGGCAGGGTGGTCCGGTGACCGACTCAGTACCCGCCGACCGGGCCGTGCCCCACTCCGATTCCGCCGCCGGCCCCGCCGATCCCGCCGACTGGCTGACCCTGCCGGACGTGGCCGAGCGCCTCGACGTGTCGATCAGCAAGGTCCACCAGATGATCCGGGACCGGGAGCTGCTCGCGGTGCGCCGCGACGGCGTCCGCCGGATGCCTGCCGACCTGGTGGCCAACCAGACCGTGCTCAAGCACCTGCCCGGCGTGCTGAACCTGCTGGCCGACGCGGGCTACGACGACGAGGCCGCGCTGCGCTGGCTCTACGCGCCGGACGACACCCTGCCCGGCGCCGCTCCCGCCAAGGCGCTCGCCGGTGACCAGGCCCGCGAGGTCAAGCGCCGGGCACAGGCCCTGGGCTTCTGAGCCGACTTGCCGCCCTCGCCCGGGCCGGTCAGTCGGCGCGGCGGGTGGCGGCGATGGCGAGGTCGACCAGGGCCTGCCGGGCCTCGGTGTCCAGGTCGACGGCGGCCAGCGCGGCCAGCGCGGTGTCGGTGAGCATCCCGATCCGCTGCTCCGTACGCGCCAGCGCCCCGCTGCCGTCGATCAGCTCGCGCAGCCGGGCGACCCCGGTCTCGTCCAGCCCGGGGTCGCCGAGGCCGCCGAGCAGCAGCTCCCGGCCCGCCCCGTCGGTCGTCTCCAGGGCCGCCGCCACCAGGTAGGTCCGCTTGCCCTCACGCAGGTCGTCACCGGCCGGCTTGCCCGTCTGCGCGGGATCGCCGAACACCCCCAGCACGTCGTCGCGGAGCTGGAAGGCCTCGCCCAACGGCAGCCCGTACGCGGAGTACGCCGTCCGGACCTCCACCGCCGCGTCGGCCAGCGCGGCGCCGAGCAGCAGCGGCCGTTCGACCGTGTACTTCGCCGACTTGTAGCGGGCCACCTTGCCGGCCCGCTCCACGGACGTGTCCCCGGTGACCTGGGTCAGCACGTCGAGGTACTGGCCGACGGTGACCTCGGTGCGCATGGCGTCGAAGACCGGCCGGGCCCGGGCCACCGTGTGCGGGTCCAGCCCGGCGGAGTGCAGCAGCTCGTCGGACCAGACCAGGGACAGGTCGCCCAGCAGGATCGCCGCGGCGTCGCCGAAGCCGTCCGGGTCGCCGCCCCAGCCGGCCGCCCGGTGCCGGGCCGCGAACCGCCGGTGCACGGCCGGCTCGCCGCGCCGGGTGTCGGACCGGTCCATCAGGTCGTCGTGGATCAACGCGCTGGCCTGCACGAACTCCAGCGCGGCCAGGGCGGTGACCACCTGGTCGGTGTCCACCCCGCCGGCTCCCCGGAACCCCCAGTAGGCGAACGCCGGCCGCAGCCGCTTGCCGCCGCCGAGGACGAACACCTCGATCGCTTCGGCGAGCGGTGCCAGGGCGTCGTCGACCCCGGCCATCCAGGCGCGCTGGCTGGCGAGGAACTCGGTCAGGGCCTTGTCGATCCGTTGACGCAGCCCGGCGCGGTCGACGGGGGAAACAGGAGCAGCGTGGGTCACGCCCCGACGCTAGCCGGTCGGGGTGGACCCCGTCGCGCCACCGGGGGCCCGACGCGCCGCACGCCACGTGCGGGCCCGCCGGCCGGCCGGCCCAGGTGGCGGCCCCGACCGGGGCAGGTACGGCGCCGCCGCCGCGGCGAGTGCCCGGTACCGGCGTGCGGCCGGTTCGTCGCCGTGCCCGGCCAGCCGTCGGCGTACCTCGGTCAGTTGACCCAGGGCGCGGGGCGACCCGGCGCGGATCGCGTCGAGCAGCGCCTCGCCGGCCACCGCGCAGGCCCGCTCCACCTCGCCGAGCTGCAGGTAGCCCCTGGCCAGCCAGCCGCCGTAGATCGCGGAGGTGCGGGGGCCGCGCCGCCGGACGGCGTGCAGCGGCGCCTCGGCCGGGAGCGGGCGACCCAGCGCCACCAGCGTGCGCCCGGTCATCGCGGCCAGCTCCGGCCCGTCGAGCCAGTAGAGCCACGGCGGCTCCCGGCCCGGCTCCGGCGCGTCGGTCACCCGGCGGGCCGCGTCGAGCGCCTGTCGGGCCGCCCCGACCCGGCCGCCCAGCGCCGCGGCCAGGGCCACCCGGTGCAGCAGCAGCACCCGCAGGCCGGGGCTGGCCGACGGCAGTGCCCCGGCGTACGCGGTGCGGGCCAGCACCAGGGCGCCCTCCGGGTCACCGACGCCGCTGAGCAGGTGGCTGGCCGAGCCGAGGACGTGCCCGGCGAGCGCCGGGTCGCCCGCCGTCGCGGCGGCGCGCAACGCCAGCCGGTAGGCGTGCAGGGCCGCGGTCGCGTCCCCCGCGTCCGCGGCGAGCCAGCCGGCGAGTTGGGCGGACTCGGCCAGCTCGCGCAGCAGCCGGGGCCGGGCGGTGCGGGCGCACCCGGCCAGTGCCCGCACCGCCCGACCCAGCCGGTACGTCCCGAACCCGACCAGGTCGGCCCCGCCAGCGAGGTCGTCGAGTCGGCGCAGCTCCGCCAACCGCGCCGGCACCGCCCGCCCGCCGGCGGCCACCGGCCCGTCGTCCGGCAGCCCAGATCCGGCCGGGTGACTCCCACCGCCGTCCGGGCCGGCGGGCCGGGTGGGCGCGCCGGGCAGCAGCACGGCGCGCGGGTCGGCCAGCCAGCGCTGGGCCAGGGCGAGCAACGCCGTCCGGGGCCGGGATCCGGCGGAGGCCGGCGGCGCAGCGAGGCTGCGGGTGCGGACCGAGGCGGCGGTCAGCAGGTCTACCGGCACCGCCAGGACGACGGCGAGCCAGCCGAGCCAGAACTCGCCGGGGACGCGGAGCTGCCGCTCCCACCGGGAAACCTCGTGCCGGCTGAGGGTGGGCACCCCGGAGGCGGCGCAGAGCTCGGCGGCGACCCTCAGCTGGCTCCAGCCCCGGGCCAGCCGGAGCTGGGCGAGCAGCGGTCCGAGCAGCTGCGGGCCGGGCGGCGGGGGCGGGGTCATCGGTCCTCCGGAGGGGTGTCGGCGAGGCGGCGCGGACCCGTGGCACGGGACCGGTGCGCCACCGGTGGATGCTGACCCCCGCGCGTGCCCCCGGGTGGGCCGGCCTCCGGCCGGCCCACCCCGCGCTGTCATATGACTACTCCCTGGGTACGACGCTTTCCGGCCCGGCCGACCCGGCGGCCGTACGACCCGGCCGCCAGCGTGGGAAGGTGTCGGTACGAAGGGCCCGGCCGGCTAGAGTCGTGGCGTGGCGCTCGGTCTTCCATCGGTCCTCCCCAATCAGCAGCCGGCGATCGGGGAGCTGATCCGCGACCGTCAGCCGACCTTCTCCTTCGAGTTCTTCCCGCCGAAGACCGCGCAGGGCGAGCAGCTGCTGTGGCAGGCGATCCGCGAGCTGGAGTCGCTGCGCCCGTCGTTCGTCTCGATCACCTACGGCGCGGGCGGGTCGACCCGCGACACCACCGTCGCGGTCACCGAGCGGATCGCCACCGAGACCACCCTGCTGCCGATGGCCCATTTGACCGCGGTCAACCACTCCGTGGCCGAGTTGCGCCACGTCATCGGCCGGCTCGCCGGGGTCGGGGTGCGCAACGTGCTCGCCGTGCGGGGCGACCCGCCGGGCGACCCGGGCGGCGACTGGGTGTGCCACCCCGAGGGCGTGCAGCACGCCGAGGACCTGGTCCGTCTGGTGCGCGACGCCGGCGACTTCAGCGTCGGGGTGGCGGCCTTTCCCTACAAGCACCCGCGTTCACCCGACGTGGCCAGGGACACGGAGCACTTCGTGCGCAAGTGCCGGGCCGGCGCCGACTTCGCGATCACCCAGATGTTCTTCGACGCCGACGACTACCTGCGGCTGCGCGACCGGGTGGCCGCCGCCGGCTGCGACACCCCGATCCTGGCCGGCGTGATGCCGGTGACCCAGATCGGCACCATCGAGCGCTCGGTGCAGCTCTCGGGGGCGCCCTTCCCGCCGGCCCTGGCCGAGCGGTTCGCGAAGGTCGCCGACGACCCGGAGGCGGTGCGCCGGCTCGGCGTCGAACAGGCCAGCGAGATGTGCCGGCGGCTGCTCGACGAGGGCGTGCCCGGGATCCACTTCATCACCCTCAACCGTTCCACCGCCACCCGCGAGGTCTGGCAGAACCTGCAGGTCGGCGCGCGGAGGTGACCCCGCTGCCGCGACACCTGGGCGGCGGTGCGACGGTTGTTCCGTGGTGGGCACACAGCTGAACTGGGACGAATACGCCACGGCCTGGGCACGGTTGCACGGAGGGTTCGACCCCCGGGCGGCGGCCCCGGTCGTCCGCGCCTGGCTGCGGTTCGCCTACCACGTCGGGTTCGTGCTGGGCCGGCTGCGGGTCGGCCCGACCCCGGTCACCGTGGTCGGCGTGCTGCTCTGCGCCTGCGTGCCGCTGTTCGCCGTACGGCCGCAGAACGGTCCCTTCCTCGCGTCGCTGTTCGTGCTGTTCGCCGCCGTGGCGGACAGCGTCGACGGCGCGGTGGCGGTGGCCACGAACCGGACCACCCGGCTCGGCTACGTCTACGACTCGCTGGCCGACCGGCTCGGCGAGGTCGCCTGGCTGGCGGCGTTCTGGCTGGTCGGCGCGCCGGGGGCGCTCGTCGTGACGGCCGGTGCGCTCTCCTGGCTGCACGAGTACGTCCGTTCCCGGGCCGTCTCCGCCGGGATGCGGGAACTCGGCGCGGTGACCGTGGGGGAGCGTCCCACCCGGGTCTCGGTGGCCCTGGTCGGGCTGCTGCTGGCCGGGCTGACCGGGCTGATCGAGCCGGACCTGGCCGCCGGCACGATCACCATGGCGACCGCCGTCTGGGTGCTGCTGGCCGGGTTCGGCCTCGGCCAGCTGCTCTCCGCCGTCCGGCGGGCCCTGATCGACGCCGGCTGACCGCACCGGACCGCACCGGACCGTCCCGGGTGGCGCTCGGCGTCGAGGCGGCGGGCGGCTACCAGGCGGGGCCGATGTCGTCGGCGACGATCTGGGCGGAGAGCGTCACCATCGGCAGGCCGCCGCCCGGGTGGCTGGAGCCGCCGACCAGCCACAGCCCGTGCGCCGGTCCCCGGTTGGCCGGGCGCAGCAGGCCGCCGGCGGTGCCGTAGATCGACCCGCCGGGCGCGCCGGTCGCGTCGTCCAGGTCGGCGGGGGTGCGGACCTCCCGGAACACCAGCCGGTCCCGCACGTCGACGCCGCGCTCGGCCAGCACGTCGAGGACCCGCTCGGCGTACGCCTCGGCGAGCCCGGGCCGGCGCCAGTCGACGGCCCCGGTGGCGGCGCCGTGCCGGGGGGCGTTGACCAGCACGAACCACGCCTCGTGGCCGGCCGGCCGGACCACCGGGTCGTCGGCCACGGTGACGAAGACGGTGGGGTCGGCCGCCGGTCGGGCCCGAACCCCGCGCCCGGGGTGGCCGAAGACGGCGTCGAACTCGGCGTCGTAGTCGCGGGGGAAGAACACGTTGTGGTGGGCCAGCCCCGACTCCCCGGCGACGCCGAGCAGCAGCACGAACCCGGCCAGGCTGCGGTCGGTCAGCCCGGTCAGCCGGCGCGGGTTGGGCAGCAGGTCCCGGTAGAGGGTCAGCGCGTCGACGTTGGCCACCACCACGTCGGCGGGGACGGGCGCGGTGACGCCGCGCAGGCGTACGCCGTGCACCCGGCCGCCCGCGGCGTCGATCCGGGTGACCGTGGCGCCGGTCCGCACGACCACGCCGAGGTCCAGGCAGCGGGTCAGCAGCGCGTCGGCGAGCGTGCCCAACCCGCCGCGCAGGTACCAGCCGCCGAAGGTCAGCTCGGCGTAGGGCACGGCGACCAGGGCGGCCGGCGCCCGGCGCGGGTCGGCGCCCGTGTAGGTGGCGTACCGGTCCAGCAGCATCCGCAGCCGGGGGTCGGACAGGTGCCGCCGGCCCAGCCCACGTAGCGTCCGGCCCGGGCCGATGGCGGCCAGGTCGCCCAGCCGCCAGGCCAGCGCCGCCAGGTCCAGCGGGGAGTCGATCGGGCGGCGCAGGATGTCCCGGTGCGACGCCTGCCACACCCGTGCCGCCCGGCGCCACAGCCGCTGCCAGTCCGCGGCGGCCCGGTCGCCGAAGGCCGCGCCGACGCGGGCGGCGAACTCGGCCGGGTCGGCGCAGGAGTCGAGGACCGGGGCGCCGCCGGGGAAGACGTGCCGCACGATCGGGTCCACCGGCGTCAGGTCCAGGTACTCGTCGAGCTTCGCGCCGGTCGCCTCGAACAGGTCGTGGAAGACGTCGGGCAGGGTGAGCAGGCTCGGTCCGGTGTCGAAGTGGAACGGGCCCGCCGGGGTGTCGTGGACGTACCGGCCGAGCTTGCCGCCGACGGTGTCCGCGCGTTCGAGCACGGTGACCTGGTGCCCGGTGGCGGCCAGCCGGGCGGCGGTGGCCAGGCCTCCCACCCCGGCGCCGACGACCACGATCCGCGCCATGCCGCGCCTCCTAGATGACGGGGCGACCGCGCCAGGACAGGCGACGCCGCTTCCGCAGATGGTACGACCGCAGGGTCAGCCAACCGAGGACCACGACCGACACGGGGTGTACCAGCGCGTCGGGCCACCACCGGCCGCCGGTCGCCCGGGCGCTGACCGCCCGACCGGTGACCCCGAGCAGGTAGGCGGCGAGCGCCGCGGCGGCCACCGCCGGCGCGCCGACGGCCAGGGCGACCCCCGCCAGCAGCGGCGGAGCGGTGTACAGCAGGAGCAGCAGGGTCACCACGACGGCCGCCGCCCCCGGGTTGCCGAAGGTCGCCCAGAGTGACTTCGAGTAGCCGTCGCGCAGCTGCGGCCAGTTCTCGTACATCCGGCAGGAGGCCAGCCGCGAGCCGTCGGCGAGGGCGATCCGGCCGCCGGCCCGCTTGACCGCGCGGGCCAGCTCGACGTCCTCCAGGATCTTCTCCGCCACCACGGCGTGCCCACCGGCGGCCTCGTAGCCGGCCCGGTCCACCACCAGGAACTGCCCGCCGGCGGCGGCCAGCGACGGCCGCGGCGACCGCTCCATCGCCCGCAGCGGCAGGAAGGTCAGCCAGAGCCACTGCAACAACGGCTGGACCAGCCGGTCGGCCACCGTCGCCACCAGGATCCGGGGGTACGGCGACAGCAGCGTCACCCGCGCGGCGCGCAACTCGGTGACGGCCGCCGCGACCGCGTCCGGGGCGAGCACCACGTCGGCGTCGACGAAGACCAGCGCGGTCGCCTCGGGGTCGACCCGGGTGGCCAGCTGCCAGCAGGCGTGCGGCTTGCCCAGCCAGCCCGGCGGCGGGGCGACCCCGTCGAGCAGGGTGACCCGCGGGTCGTCGCCGGCCACCGCGCGGACCACGTCCGCGGTGCCGTCGGTCGACCCGTCGTCGAGCACCACCACGCGTAGCCGCGCCACGCCCCGCTGGGCGAGCAGCGCGCGCAGGCACGGGGTGACCCGCGCGGCCTCGTCGCGCAGCGGCAGCAGCACCGCCACGGCCTCGGTGACCGGCGCCGGCCGCTCGGCCGGGCGGCGCAGCCAGCGGCCGGCGTTGACCAGGGTGTGCGCGGTCAGCGCGGCCACGGCGAGCAGCAGCGCCAGGACGGCGGTCATGCCGACGCGTCGACGCCGGGGCGCTGCGGCGGACGCGACGGGTGCCGGTCGTCGTCGCGGCGGGCGCGGACCAGCGTGACCGCCAGCGGCACGGCGGCCACCGACATGCCGGCCGCGCCCCAGAGCGCCGAGGCGGGCAGGTCAAGGAAGACCGCGTGGGCCAGCACGCTGGAGAAGTACGTCCACAGCCAGAGCGCGAACATCGGGTCGTCGCGCCCGTCGGTGGTGGCCACGGCGGGCCCGGCCAACGGGCGTAGCGCGCTCATCATCAGCACGGCGAAGAGCAGCCAGCCCAGGTAGTTGCTCACCGGGATGCCGGGCAGGCCGGGCAGCGCGGGGCTGGCGTCCCGCCAGGCCCAGTAGCCCTCGGCCACCATCTGCGGGTCGAGGAAGAGGTCCCAGGCGGCCAGCCCGACGGCGGCCAGCGCGATCCGCCGGACGGGGAACCACCCGCCCCGGCGCCCCGGCCGGTCCCCGGTGTCGCCGCCGGTCAACCGGGTGGCGGCCAGCCACGCCGGCCAGGCCATCCAGGTCCAGGCCAGCGGGATGATCAGCGGCACCCCGGCCAGCTTCGGCCCCAGCTCGCCGGAGTAGTCGTAACTGCCGAACGGGAAGCCGGTGGCCACGCCGAGCGCCTCGATGGCGAACCCGCCGACAGTGGCCACCGCGACCAACGCCGCCGCCGTACGCGGGCCCCGGCTGAGCAGCGCGTGGCCGACCGAGAGCAGGTAACCGAGCACGACGGTGGCGACGGTCAGCCGGGCCCGGGTCTGCCCGGTGGTCAGCGGGTAGCAGATCTGCGCCAGCACCAGCACGGCCAGCAGCGCCCAGGACAGCCGTCGGGTCACGGGGCGCCCCGGGCGGGCGCGGGGGCCGCCGGGGGCTCCAGCGGCAGGTCCCGGCCGAGCACGCCGAACGGGCGCTCGTCGCCGGGGAAGTGGAAGTCGCGCAGGACGTCGACGAAGCCGAACCGGCGGTACAGCCGCCAGGCGCGGGACCGCGTCTCGTCGGCCTCGGGGGTGGAGAGCAGGGTGGTCGTCCCCTCCGCCAGGCTGAGCAGGGCCCGCAGCTGCCGCGCGCCCAGACCGTGCCCCTGCGCGGGCGGACGGACGTGCAACTCGACCACCTCGAAGCAGTGGGTCAGCCAGCGCTGCCGGGCCGGGGTGTCCAGCGCCCGCCAGACCTGGTCGTGCCACCACTGCCCCGAGCCGCCCAGGTAGCCGTAGCCGAAGCCGGCCAGGTGGCCCTCGCTGGTCAGGCTGGCGACGGCGCGGAAGCCGGGTCGGCGTACGTGGGTGGCGATGTAGCCGCGCCGGGAGTCCAGCAGCTCAGGGCGGTAACCCATCGCCTCGCCGTAGACGGCCACCACGTCGTCCAGCCGTCGGACGAGATCGTCCGGCGTCCACCGCACCAACCTCATGCCCGTGCACCCTCCGCCGTTCCCGGATCGCCGTCCGCGACCCACCCCAGCACCGCTCGTTCGCCCACCACGTCGCGCACCTCGAACCGCGCGAAGAGTTCCTCCGCGTACCACCCCTCGGTGGGGGTCCGCATGATCGCCGCCCGATGCTCCGGGTGACGGTACGCGAACGCCACGAGGTCTGCCGGGTCGCGCCACACGCTCACCGTGCCCTGCCAACCCAGCGGGGCCTCGCCGACGCCGAAGCGGGCCAGCAGGCCGGGTGCGGCGTGCAGCGCGGCGGCCACCGGGGGGATCGCCCGCCAGAAGGTGGCCGCGCGCCGCGGCCGCAGCCGGGCCCGGGTCAGCGCCAGCACCGGGCCGGTGACCCGGCCGCCGGGCGGCTCCCCGAACGGCCGGCGGCCCGACCACTCGCCCCGGCTGCTCAGCGGGCGCAGGTCGACCCGGACGGACGCGCGGGCGATCCGCGCCCAGGCGCGCCCCACCGACGAGGCGTCGAAGCCGGCCGCGGCGGCGGGGGAGTCCCACACGATCAGCGCCGCCCACCGGGTGAGGTCGGCGTCGCCCGGCCCGAAGCCGGTGCCGGTCCCGGTGCCGAGCAGCTTGCCGAACCGCACGCCGGGCAGCGCGCGCAACCGCCGGGGGTCGAGCGCCATCCGGGTCAGCGCCCGGGGCAGCGCGGCGCGCGAGGTGCGCCACACGTGCAGCGTGACCAGTTCCGGGACGTCGGGCCCGCTCACACCACCACCGCCTCGCCGCGCTCGACGGCGGCGCGAGGCGCCTCGCTGCTGTGCCGCATGGTCGGCTCGCTCCGCTCGCTCACGCCACTGCGGTCGGCAGGCCGCCGGTGGCCCGCAGCAGCTCCGGGTAGGTGGTGGGGAAGACCGCCCGTGGCACGCCGCCGGCCGCCCAGATCTCGTCGTACGACCCCAGGGCGGTGTCGACCAGGGTGCGCAGCGGACGCGGGTGGCCGAGCGGAGCGACCCCGCCGATCACCTGCCCGGTGTGCGTGCGGACGAACTCCGGGGTGGCCCGGCGCAGCCGGCCGACCCCGACGGAGGCGGCCAGGCCGGCGGTGTCCACCCGGTGCGCCCCGGACGTGAGCACCAGCAGCGGCGCGCCGTCGGCCTCGAAGACGAGCGAGTTGGCGATCTGGCCCACCCCTACGCCGAGCGACCCGGCGGCGGCCGCGGCGGTGTGGACCGCGTCGGGCAGCAGGCGGACGAGGCTCGGCGCGCCGGACGCGTCCCGGACGCCCGCGGCGTCGAGCGCTTCCTGCACCGCCCGCACGTTCGGGTGTGGCTGCATGCCGGCCATTCTTCCCGGTGCCCCGGTCGGTGGTTCAGCCGGCCGTGCCGCGCGCCGACCGGGCGGGGCGCGGTGACGTCCGGCCGACCGGTGGCGGGAGCGCGACGCCGTCCGGCCCGTCCGGCCCGTCCGGCCCGTCCGGCCCGTCCGGCCCGTCCGGTGCGGGCGGCTCGGACGGTGCGGGCGGCCCGTCCGGCGCTGGCGGTGCGGGCGGTGCGGTGGTCGGGGCCGGGGCGACCCGGGCCGTCTCGGCCAGCGCGACGCCGGCCAGCACCAGGAGACCGCCGGTGAGCTGGGCGGTGTTGAGCGCCTCACCGGGGCCGATCACGACCCAGGCGACCGCCGAGGCGAGCACCGGCTCGGCCATGCCGATGATCCCCACGCTGGTCGCGGGCAGGTGCCGCATCGCCCCGGCCACCAGCAGGTACGGCGCGATCGAGCCGAGCACCACCGCGTACCCGCAGAGCAGCGCCACGGGCACGCCCCCGTCGGTGTCGGCGGCCAGCGGTTCCCAGCCGCCGGTGCCCACGGTGACCGCGCGGGTGAGCAGGCCCGCCACGGCGGAGGCGCCGAACGCCCAGGTGCACAGCGACAACGTGTCCCGACGCGCCGCGCCGTGGGCGCCGAGCACGTAGTAGACGGCGAGGAACACCGCGGCGCCGAGTCCGGCGAGCACCCCGAGACCGTCCAGCTTCAGCTCGCCCCACACCTCGGCCACGCAGCCGAGGCCCACCAGGCTCAGCGCCAGGCCGGCCCAGAGCCGCGGACGCACCCGGTGGCGCTGACCGAAGCGGGCCCAGAGGGCGACCAGCAGCGGGGCGGTGTACTCGAACAGCAGCCCGATCCCGACCGGCAGCCGGGAGATGGCGACGAAGTAGAGCATCGGTACGGCGAAGAACCCGGCCAGCCCGTACCCGATCAGCAGCGGCAGCTGGCCGGGGGTGACCCGGAGCCGGCGGACGCCCGGGCGCAGCAGCACGCTCAGCAACAGCAGCCCGGTGACGGCGCCGACGGCGCGCAGCAGGGTGAGCTGCGGGGCGTCCAGGCCGGCGCGCAGCACCAGCTTGGAGACGGTGCCGTTGACGGCGAAGAGCCCGGCCGAGGTGAGCACCATGGCGACCCCGAGGGCGGGGCGGGGGGTTGTCACGGGGCGGAGGCTACCGCCGCGGTCCCTCGCCGGCGCTGACCGCCGCGGCGCGTGGCGTGCGCCCGCAGCCGGCACCTGCCGGGACGTCGTCCGAGGTCCGCGCGTCACACGTTGCATTTTCGTCGGAGGGGGGGTGTACTGTCAGCAGCAGTTAGAACGAGTGTTCGATTGCCTCGAACGCCCGTTCCAACAGCCCGGGGCGGTGTTTCGCGGCGCGGCCCCGGGCGGTGCGGCTCCGCGGGCCGCACCTGGGTCCCGGGCAGTCGCGAGTCCGGACCCGTCAGGCAGGAGCGTCGCCCGCCCCCCCCGCCCCCGGGGCGGCGGGCAACGAACCCGCCGGTAACGCCGGCCGGGTGTGGTGTGGGGAAGCGTCCACACCCGGCCGGCCACCCAATCGGTGCGTCTTCCTCCGCACCACTCGACCCGGCGTCCCGCCGGCGGCCCAGCGCCGTCTCCCGGGGCGGCGCCTCGGCCCCGTGGAGGAGACAGTCCCATGCCGACCAACCCGGCTCAGGCACCGACGGTGCCGGCGCACGTGCTGCCGCACCGCACCCCCGCACAGCTCCTCGCGGTGGCCCGGCGCGGGCTGGCCGAGGCTGCCCAGACCCGCCCCGACGGCCTCCGTTACGCGGCCGCCCACCTGGCCGCGCTCCGGGCCGCCGCGGCCGTGCTCGCCGCCCGGGCGCGTCCCGCCCCCGCCCGGCGCCACCGGGTCACCAGCGTCTGGATCCTGCTCTCCGGCGTCGCCCCCGAGCTCGACGAGTGGGCCCGGTTCTTCGCCCTCGGCGCCGGCAAGCGGGCCGCCGCCGAGGCCGGCATCCCCCGGGTCGTGACCGCCCGGGAGGCCGACGACCTGCTGCGCTCCGCCGAGCAGTTCGTCACGGTCGTGGAGGCCGCGCTCGGCGTGGCCCACCAACCGGCGCTCGACGGCCTCGCGGCCTGACCCGAGTCGCCCGGCCGCCCGGCCGTGACCGCAGCCCGGGGCGCCACGCGCACGTCTGATCCGACAGCACGACGGGGGGTAGGTCCGATGGCGGGCCGGATGATGGTCGGTTCCGCCGCGCTGGCCGGGCTGGTGCGCCCGGCGAGCGCCCCAGACCCGGCGGCCGGTCACCGGGTGTTGCCGGTTGCCCCGGAACTGACCGGGCTGCTGCCGAACCGGGGCTTGCGGCGGGGCAGCACGATTGCGGTCGCCACCGGTCAGCCCCGGCGCAGCGGCGGCACCTCGCTGGTCCTGGCGCTGCTCGCCGAGGCGTCCCGGGCCGGCTCGTGGTGCGCCGTGGTCGGCGTCCCGACGTTCGGGGCGGGCGCCGCCGCCGAGTTGGGCATCGCCCTGGACCGGCTCGCCCTGGTGCCCCACCCGGGCCCGGAGTGGGCCACCGTCATCGCCGCGCTGATCGACGGGGTGGACGTCGTGGTGACCGCCGTGCCGGCGGCGGTCACCGCCTCGGTGGCCAACCGGCTGGCCGCCCGGGCCCGGCAGCGCGGCAGCGTCCTCGTCCCGTACGGGCGGTGGGACGGCGCGGACGTGACCCTCCAGGTGGTCCGGGGCGCCTGGGAGGGGCTCGGGCAGGGGCGAGGTCGGCTGCGCCGCCGCGAGGTCACCGTCTCCGCGCGGGGCCGCGGGGCCGCCGCCCGCCCCAAGGAGATCAAGGTCTGGCTGCCCGGGGACGGGCTCACCCGGGTCATTCCCCGCTCCGCTCCCGCCGTCGCGGCCTCCGCCACCGGCCGGTCGACAGCGGGCCGGCTCCGCCCGGTCGTCCCGGCCGCCGCCTCCGCGCCCATCGACCCGTCCCGTCGTGCCGCACTCGCCCTGGTCGCGCCGACGTGACCGCCGCCTCCACCCCGGTCGGTCCCGCGTGAGCGCCGCGCCCGCGCGCACCCTGCTGCTCTGGTGCCCGGACTGGCCGGTGCTCGCCGCGGAGATCGTCGACGGGGTGCCGGCCACCGACCCGGTCGCCGTGCTGCACGCCAACCGGGTGGTCGCCTGCTCCGAGCGGGCCCGCGCCGAGGGGGTGCGCCGGGGGCTGCGCAAACGGGAGGCCCAGGGCCGCTGCCCGCAGCTCACCGCCGTCGAGTACGACCCGGGGCGGGACGCCCGGGCGTTCGAGCCGGTGGTCGCCGCCGTCGAGGAACTGGTCGCCGCCGTCGAGGTGGTACGCCCCGGCGCGTGCGCGGTGGCCGCGAGGGGGCCGAGCCGCTACCTCGGGGGCGAGGAGGCGGCCGCCGAGCGGATCGTCGAGCACGTCGCCCAGGCCTGCGCGGTGGAGAGCCAGGTCGGCATCGCCGACGGGGTATTCGCCGCCGGGCTGGCCGCCCGCGACGGACGGGTCGTGCCGCCCGGCGGGACACCGGGGTTCCTCGCCGACCTGCCGGTCGAGGCGCTCGGCCGCCCGGCCCTGGCCGACCTGCTGCGCCGACTCGGCGTACGCACCCTGGGTGACTTCGCCGCGCTGCCCGCCGGCGACGTGCTGGCCCGGTTCGGCTTCGACGGCGCGCTGGCCCACCGACTGGCGGCCGGGCGGGACCACCGTCCGCTCGCGGTGCGGCAACCCCCCGCCGACCTCGCGGTCACCGCAGACCACGACGAGCCGCTCGACCGGGTCGACGCGGCGGCCTTCGCCGCCCGGGCGCTGGCCGAACGGCTGCACGACCGGCTCGCCGCGCACGGGCTGGCCTGCACCCGTCTCGGCATCGAGGCGGTCACCGCGCACGGCCAGGAACTGCACCGGGTCTGGCGGCACGACGGGCTGCTCACCACCGCGGCCATCGCCGACCGGGTGCGCTGGCAGCTCGACGGCTGGCTGTCCGGCAGCACGGGCCGGGCCGGCACCCGCCCGACCCGCCCGACGGCGGGCATCATCCGGCTGCGGCTGGTCCCGGACGGGGTGGTGGCGCAGGCCGGCCTGCAACCCGGCCTGTGGGGGGAGACCGGCGAGGATCGGGAGCGCGCGCACCGGGCGTTGAGCCGGGTGCAGGGCATCCTCGGTCCCGAGGCGGTGGTCACCGCGGTGCTTGGCGGGGGGCGGTCCCCCGCCGACCAGGTGCGCCTGGTGCCGTGGGGCGACGAACGCCTTCCGGCCCGGCCCGTCCCGCCGCCGTGGCCGGGCCGACTGCCGCCGCCCGCACCGGCCGTGGTGCTGCCCGACCCGCTCGCGGCGGTCGTGCACGACGCCGCCGGCGAGCCGGTCGAGGTCAGCGCGCGACTCCAGGTCAGCGCCGAGCCGGCCCGGCTGACAGTGGGCGCCGCCCGGCCGGTCGAGATCGTCGGCTGGGCCGGTCCGTGGCCGGTCGACGAGCGCTGGTGGGCGCCGGCCGAGGCCCGCCGCCGGGCCCGTTTCCAGGTCTGCCTGGCCGATGGCACGGCCCTGCTGCTCGCCGTCGAGGCGGGGCGGTGGCTGGTGGAGGCGATCTATGACTGAGCGCCCACCCACGCTCACCGGTCGACACCCGCCCCGCCGACCCGCTCGCCCCGATGCCCTGCCGGCGCGTCGGTCCGGCCGGTCGGGTGCCCTGCCTGGGGGCCGCGCAGGGTGGGGTGAAGCTGTGCCGGCGTGCCGGTCTGATCGGTCGGATGCTTTGCCGTCGGGTCGGTCGGATGCCTTGCCGTCGGGCCGGTCCGGGTGGGGTGAAGCCTTGCCGGCCTGCCTGCCGGCGCTGTCGAGCTGTCCCGTTGACGGGACCGCCGGACGTCGGCTTTCGGATCTTGGAGAGCTTCGGCCCCTCCAGGGGCCGAAACTCTCCAAGATCTCTCCGGCTGCCCGCCCGGAGGTGCTCTGATGAGCTTCCACAACCCGAAGCTGCCCTGGTCGGAGTTGGAGCGCGTGCTCTCCGGCCGGGAATCCGGCACCGGCCGTGCGGGCGCGGGTCGGCCGGGTGCGGGGGCGACAGGCGAGGGCCGGCCGCGTGCGGGTGTGGGTCGAGCGGGTGCGGGCGGGCAGGGGGAGGGGCGGGCCGGCGGCGGGGTGGACGGCCGGGTGCGCGACGAGCGGCACCTGCACGTGGTCGACCCGCTGGCCGTGGATGCCGACGGCGGCGACTCTCCCGCCTGGAGCCGCAGGCGGGAGCAGTACCAGCCGCCCGAGGTGGCCCGCCCCGACGGCGCGGTGCCGTACGCCGAGCTGCACGCGCACACCAACTTCAGCTTCCTCGACGGCGCCAGCCACCCGGAGGAACTGGCCGAGGAGGCGGCCCGGCTGGGCCTCACCGGGCTCGCCGTCACCGACCACGACGGCTTCTACGGGGTGGTGCGCTTCGCCGAGGCGGCCCGCGCGCTGCACCTGCCGACCATCTTCGGCGCCGAGCTCTCCCTGGAGCTGCCCGGCCCGCAGAACGGCGAGCCCGACCCGCTGGGGCGGCACCTGCTGCTGCTCGCCCACGGCCACGAGGGGTACGCCCGGCTGGCGTCGACCATCGCCCGCGCCCAGTTGCGCGGCGGGGAGAAGGGCCGCCCGGTCTACGGCGACCTGGAGGAGGTCGCCGCCGAGCTGCGCGACCACGTGCTGGTGCTCACCGGCTGCCGCAAGGGGCACGTGCCGTCGGCGCTGCTCAGCGAGGGGGTGGACGCGGCGGCCCGCGAGCTGGACCGGCTGACCGCCCTGTTCGGCGCGGAGACGGTGGCGGTGGAGCTGACCGACCACGGGCACCCGGTGGACGCCGACCGCAACGACGCGCTCGCCGGGCTGGCGGCGGCGGCCGGCCTGCCCACGGTGGCCACCAACAACGTGCACTACGCCACCCCGGGCCGGCGGCGGCTGGCGACGACCGTCGCGGCCGTGCGGGCCCGGCGCAGCCTGGACGAGATCGACGGCTGGCTGCCCGCGGCCGGCACCGCCCACCTGCGCGGTGGCGCCGAGATGGCGGCCCGGTTCGCCGCCTATCCCGGCGCGGTGGCGCGGGCCGCCGAGTTCGGCGCCGAGCTCGCGTTCGACCTCCAGCTCGTCGCGCCGCGGCTGCCGGCGTACCCGGTGCCGCCCGGGCACACCGAGATGAGCTGGCTGCGCCACCTGACCCACGCCGGCGCCCGCGAGCGCTACGGCCCGCCCGAGGCGCACCCGAGGGCGTACGCGCAGCTCGACCACGAGCTGAACATGATCGAGGAGCTGGGCTTCCCCGGCTACTTCCTGGTGGTCTACGACATCGTCACGTTCTGCCGCGAGCAGGACATCTACTGCCAGGGGCGGGGCTCGGCGGCCAACTCGGCGGTCTGCTACGCGCTGCGGATCACCAACGTGGACGCCGTCCGGCACCGGCTGCTCTTCGAGCGCTTCCTCGCCCCGGAGCGCGACGGCCCGCCGGACATCGACGTGGACATCGAGTCCGACCGCCGGGAGGAGGTGATCCAGCACGTCTACGCCCGCTACGGCCGGGAGCACACCGCGCAGGTCGCCAACGTCATCTCCTACCGGCCCCGCTCGGCGGTGCGGGACGTGGCCAAGGCGTTCGGGTTCTCGCCCGGCCAGCAGGACGCCTGGAGCAAGCAGATCGACCGGTGGGGGTCGGTCGCCACGGTCGACGTGGCGGACATTCCCGAGCAGGTGGTCGCGTACGCCAACGAGTTGCAGACGTTCCCCCGGCACCTGGGCATCCACTCCGGCGGCATGGTGATCTGCGACCGGCCGGTGATCGAGGTGTGCCCGGTGGAGTGGGGGCGGATGCCGGGCCGCAGCGTGCTGCAGTGGGACAAGGACGACTGCGCCGCCGTCGGCCTGGTCAAGTTCGACCTGCTCGGGCTTGGCATGCTCTCCGCGCTGCACTACGGCTACGACATGATCGGGATGAGCCTGGACCTCGGCGACATGACGCTGGACGACCCCGAGGTCTACGACATGCTCTGCCGGGCCGACTCGGTCGGCGTGTTCCAGGTGGAGAGCCGCGCCCAGATGGCCACCCTGCCCCGGCTGAAGCCTCGCGAGTTCTACGACCTGGTGGTCGAGGTGGCGCTGATCCGGCCCGGCCCGATCCAGGGCGGCTCGGTGCACCCGTACATCCGGCGCAAGAACGGCCAGGAGCCGGTGACCTACCCGCACCCGCTGATGCGCAACGCGCTGGAGAAGACCCTCGGCGTGCCGCTGTTCCAGGAGCAGCTGATGCAGCTCGCCATCGACCTGGCGGGCTTCGACGCCGCCGGGGCCGACCAGCTGCGCCGGGCGATGGGCGCCAAGCGTTCCGCCGAGCGGATGGCCCGCGTCGCCGACCGGCTCTACGCCGGCATGGCCGGGCGGGGCATCACCGGCGAGCTGGCCGACGACGTCTACCGCAAGCTCTCCGCCTTCGCCAGCTACGGCTTCCCGGAGAGCCACGCGATGAGCTTCGCCTACCTGGTCTACGCCAGCTCCTGGCTCAAGCGCTACCACCCGGGGCCGTTCCTGGCCGCGTTGCTCAACGCCCAGCCGATGGGCTTCTACTCGCCGCAGACCCTCGTCGACGACGCCCGCCGGCACGGGGTGGAGGTGCGCCGGCCGGACATCAACGCCAGCGGCGCCCTGGCGGTGCTGGAATCCACCCCGCAGACCCGGTGGGGCAGCGTGCCGGGGGAGCCGCCGCATGCCTGGGGGCTGGGCGGTCCCGCGGTCCGGCTCGGGCTGTCCGGCGTGCGTACCCTCGGCGACGGGGTGGCCGAGCGGATCGAGGCGGAACGGGCGGCGCACGGGCCGTACCGCGACATGCCGGACCTGGCCCGGCGGGTCGGGCTCTCCGCCGCGCAGCTGGAGGCGCTGGCCACCGCGGACGCCTTCGCCTGTTTCGGGCTGTCCCGGCGGGAGGCCCTCTGGGCAGCCGGCGCGGCGGCCCAGGACCGGCCGGGTCGGCTGCCGGGCACGGTGACCGGCGCCACCGCGCCCACCCTGCCCGGGATGGAGGCGGTGGAGCGGCTGGTGGCCGACGTCTGGGCGACCGGGCTGTCCCCGGAGAGCCACCCGGTGAGCTTCATCCGTCCCCGGCTCGACGCCCTCGGCGCGGTGCCGATCGCCCGGCTCGGCCGGGTGGAACCGGGGCGGCGCATCCGGGTCGGCGGGATCGTGACCCACCGGCAGCGGCCGGCGACGGCCGGCGGGGTCACCTTCCTCAACCTCGAGGACGAGACGGGGATGCTCAACGTCACCTGCTCCCCGGGCCTGTGGCAGCGCTACCGGCGGGTGGCCCGCACGAGCGCCGCGCTGGTGGTGCGGGGGCGGCTGCAGCGGAACGAGGGAGTGATCAACCTCACCGCCGACCGGTTGGACGCGATCGAGCCCCCGGTCAGCCCCGCCTCGCGCGACTTCCGGTGACGGCAGTGATCCAGATTACGGTTTTCCGCGCCCGATGGAGGGACACTGCAGCTCGCGCGGGCAGAGTGGCCCGCGCGAGCACGAGGGGGACTTACGATCATGGGAAACAACGACCGTAGCGGTGGGGTGGCGAACTCCCGGCGGACCCGGCTCAACGCCGGTTGGACCCCGAGCCACCACACCGAGCCCCGTGAGTACGAGATCGTCGAGGGCCCGGTGGCCAACGCCCTGCGGTCGCGGGCCGAGGACGACCCCGCCACCGCCGAGTCCTGACCGACGCCGTCGGGGAGCCGGCCGGGTCGCCGCGGTGCGGCTCGGCACGGCTGGACGGGGTGACTAGGCTCGACCGGGTGGAGCAGACCCCAGGCCGGCTCGCCGGGCCGCCGCTGACCCCCCGTACCGCCGTGATCTGGTCGGTGCTGCGCGCCGAGTTGGAGCGCCGCGCCGGCGCCGCGCTGACCGTGCTCGACGTCGGCGGCGGCACGGGCGGCTTCGCCGTGCCGCTGGCCCAGGCCGGGCACCGGGTCACCGTGGTCGACGCCAGTCCCGACGCGCTCGCCGCACTGACCCGCCGGGCCTCCGAGGCCGGCGTGGCCGAGCGGGTGCGTGCCGTGCAGGGCGACGGCGACGCGCTCGCCGGCCTGGTCGAGCCGGGCAGCGCCGACCTGGTGCTCTGCCACGCCGTGCTGGAGGTCGTCGACGACCCGGCGGCGGTGGTGGCCGCGCTGGCCGCCGCACTGCGCCCGGGCGGCGCCGCGAGCGTGCTGGTCGCCGGCCGCGCCGCCGCGGTGCTCGGCCGGGCCATGAACGGGCACCTGGACGTCGCCGCCGCGCTGGCCGCCGAGCCGGCGGGCACCGCCGGCAGCCGGGACACGCTGCGCCGGCGCTACGACGCCGACGGCGCCGCCGCGCTGCTCGGCGCCGCCGGGCTGGTGGTCGAGGAGATCCACGGTGTACGCGTGCTCGCCGACCTCCTGCCCGCAGCCGTCGCCGACGGGCAGCCCGCCGCCCTGGTCGAGTTGGAGCGGGCGCTGGCCGCACGGGCGCCCTGGCGGGACCTCGCGGCCCAACTGCACCTGTTCGCCCGCCGGCCGTGACCGGCCCGCTGGAGATCGTCGGGCCGCGCTACGGCGACGCCAGCCTCGCCGACGTCCTGCCCGCCGCGCTCGCCGTGCTCGGCGTGCCCGGCGCCTCCGACCCGCTCGGGCTGCGCGCCGCGCTGCCCGGGGTACGCCGGATCGCGGTGCTGCTCGTCGACGGTCTCGGTTGGCACCAGATCCCGACCGCCGCGCCGTACGCGCCGACCCTGGCGGGGCTCGCGGCCACCGCCGGCCGGCAGCTGACCTCCGGCTTCCCGTCGACCACGCCGACGAGCCTGGTGACGCTGGGCACCGGCGCCGCCCCCGGCGCGCACGGCGTGCTCGGCTTCACCGTGCGGGTACCGGGGACCGACCGGGTGCTCAACCACATCGAGTGGGCGGCCGACCCGGCGCCCCTGCGCTGGCAGCCGGTCCGCACCCAGTTGGAGCGGGCCCGCGCCGCCGGGATCGCCGTGACGGTGGTGAGCCGGCCGGAGTTTGGCGGCAGCGGGCTGACGCTGGCCGCCAACCGGGGCGGCGACTACCTCGGCGCGGCCGGCGTCGACGCGCTCGGCGCACGGATGCTCGCCGCCCTGACCGCCGGCCCCGGGCCCGCCCTGGTCTCCGGCTACCACCCCGACCTGGACCGGCACGGCCACCTCACGGGCGTCGACTCCGCGCCCTGGCGGATCGCCGCAGCCGAGGTGGACCGGCTGCTGGCCCGACTCGTCGACGGGCTGCCGCCCGACGCCGCGCTGCTGGTCACGGCCGACCACGGCCAGCTCGACGTGCCGGCGGGGCACCGCGTCGACCTGGACACCGACCCCCGGCTGCGCGCCGGGCTGCGGGTGGTGGCCGGGGAACCGCGGGTCCGCTACCTGCACGTCACCCCCGGCGCCCTGGACGACGTCGTGGCCACCTGGTCGGCGGTGCTCGGCGACGCGGCCAGGGTGCGTACCCGCGACGAGGTGGTGGCCGACGGCTGGTTCGGTCCGGTGGCGGAGGAGCACCTGCTGCGCATCGGCGACGTGGTGGTGATCTGCAACGGCACGTACGCCGTGACCGCGTCCCGGTCCGAGCCGCCGGCGGTCTCCCGGCTGGTCGCGTACCACGGGGCGGACACGGCGGCCGAGATGACGATCCCGCTGCTGGTCGTACGCGGCTGACCGGCCGCCCGTCCGGCCGGGATGTCACAGGCCCGGGCTAGCCTGCGGGGATGGGTCGCAGCCAGTCGTTGCCCCGGGGCGGCGATCCCCGGTTCGGGCCGGACGCCGACGATGCCGGCTGCCCGATCCTGCACGTCGACATGGACGCCTTCTTCGCCTCGGTCGAGGTCCGCCGCCGGCCGGAGCTGCGCGGCCGGCCCGTCGTGGTCGGCGGGACCGGTCCCCGCGGGGTGGTGAGTTCCGCCAGCTACGAGGCCCGGCGCTACGGCGTGCGCAGCGCCATGCCCACCGCGCGGGCCCGGGCCCTCTGCCCGCACGCGGTCTACCTGCCACCGGACTTCTCGCAGTACTCGGCGGCCTCCACCGCCGTCATGCGGATATTCCGCGACATGACCCCGCTGGTCGAGCCGCTCTCCCTGGACGAGGCGTTCCTCGACGTGGCCGGCGCCCGCCGGCTCTTCGGCCCGCCGGCCGCCATCGCCCGCCGCATCCGGGAGCGGGTCGCCGGTGAGCAGGGGCTGACCTGCTCGGTCGGCGTCGCCCCGAGCAAGTTCGTGGCCAAGCTCGGCTCGACCCGCGCCAAGCCCGACGGACTGCTCGTCGTCCCGGCCGCCCGGGTGCTCGACTTCCTGCACCCGCTGCCGGTGTCGGCGTTGTGGGGGGTGGGGGAGCGCTCCACCGAGACGCTGCGGCGGCTGGGCCTGGCCACGATCGGGGACCTCGCCGAGGCCCCGGTCGGCATGCTGCGCAAGGCGCTCGGCGAGGCGTCCGCCGCCCACCTGCACGAACTCGCCTGGGGGCGCGACCCACGCCGGGTCAGCCCCGAGCACGCGGAGAAGTCCATCGGCGCCGAGGTGACCTTCGACGTCGACGTCGTCGACCCGCTGGAGATCCGCCGGGCGCTGCTCGCCCTCGCCGAGAAGGTCGGCGTCCGGTTGCGCCGGGCCGGGCAGGTCGGGCGGACCGTGTCGCTCAAGGTGCGGCTGGCCGACTTCCGCACCGTCAACCGCTCCCGCACGGCGGGCGTGCCCACCGACGTCGCCAGGGAGATCTTCGACACCGTCTGGGCGCTCTACACCGCGCTCGACCCGGGTGAACCCGTCCGGCTGGTCGGCGTACGGGTCGAGGGGCTCGCCGCGGCGCGGGAGACCCCACGTCAGCTCACCCTCGGTGCGCCCGAGCGGGGCTGGCGGGAGGCGGAGGCCGCCGCCGACGCCGCGGCTGCCCGTTTCGGGCGGTCCGTCATAGGTCCGGCCAGTCTGCTGGGGGCCCGCGAGGGACGACGAAATGAAAATCCTCCCCGGCCGTAGGTCGTCCCGCTTTCCGACGCGCGGGGGCCCTCGTAGACTTGCGGGTAAGCAGCCGGTTGGCTGCCACGGTCTGTCGGCCCGACCGGGCCGACCAACGTGACCGGGGAGGAGTGCCGTGCCGCTCTCGGAGCACGAGCAGCGGCTGTTCGAGCAGATCGAGCGGTCGCTTGCCGAGGACCCCAAATTCGCCTCGGCCGTGCGCGCCAGCGATCCGCGCTTCCACGCGCGGCGTCGCCTGCTCGTCGCTGCCGGCGTGATGATCGCTGGGCTGGCCCTGTTGGTCTACGGCGCGGTGATCAAGACTCCGCCGCTGGCAGTGGCGGGCTTCGTCGTCATGCTGGCCTCGGCCGCGTTCGCGGTGCAGTCGCATCGTCGTTCGCAGTCACCGGACCTGCACGTCGTGGGCGGGACGACGAGCCGTCGTCGCCCCCGCGGCCGGTCGGGTCGTCGGCCCTCGATCCTGGATCGGATGGAGGACCGGTGGCGGCAGCGCCCGGAGGGGCACCGCTGAGCCCGCCCCGCCGCTGAGGCGGGCCACGCGACGACACGTCGGCCGCCGGGGACACCCCGGCGGCCCTTGACGGTTCCGCACGTCCCCGCCCGCACGTCTCCGCCCGCACACCGTCATCCTCGGCCGCGGCACCACAGCGTCACCGTCCCCGAGTGGTGGCCGCTCCGCGCGCCCTCCCGCGACGCCCGGGCCCGGGGACCGGCGCCCATCTCGGCGTGACGACACCGCCGCGTGAACGCACGACGGGCCGGTGGGGGCGTGTGCCCCCGACCGGCCCGTTCGTCCGTCGGTCAGCGCGCCAGCCGGCCGGCCAGCAGCCGGCGAGGGCTCCAGCGCAGCAGCCGGTGTCGGGCCCGCCCGCCCGCCGCCACCAACCGGGACGACGCCTCGGCCGTGCCCGTGCGCCAGCGCAGCAGCACCGACGGCGGCAGCACCGTCGCCACGAGGCGGGTACGCCGGTCGGCCTGCGTGGCGAGCGCGGCGCGTACGGTGCGCAGGGCCGGTAGGAGCTGCTCGCCGGTCAGCGGATCACGGGCGTAGCGGGCGCGTTCCTCGGCGCGCCCGAGCAGGCGTACCGCCGTGGTCGCCTCCGCGTCGACGGTGAGCGCCTCCCGGCTCAGCCGGTCGGCGGTCGCCCTGGGCGTCTCCGTGCGGTCCACCCGCACCCGGTAGTCCACCAGCGTGTCGAGCAGTTCGTCCCAGGCGGCGTGCGCGTCCGCCCGCGCCCGCTCCGCGTCCGCCAGCACCACCATGCGCCGCCCGTCGGCGGGCGCGTCACCGACGGTTCCGGAAGGCACCGCCGCCGCGGCGGGCGCCGCCGCAGCACCGCGCCGCCGGCGCAGGGCCGTGCGGCGCAGCGCCGGCAGGGCGAGCAGAGCGAGCAGGGCCAGCACCGCGCCGGCGGCGTACCAGGGCCAGACCGGAGCCTGCTCGACGGGGGCCTGGCCATCGAGGGCCAGGCCGGAGTCGGCGTCCTCCTCGGGGCCCTCGGGCCCCGCCGGGCCGGCCGACGGGTCGGTGTCGCCGGGGGCACTCGACGGGCCGGCGTCCGGCGTCGCCTCCTCCGGGGCGTCGGTGTCCGGCGCCCAGACCGACCGGGTCGAGCCCTGCACGCCGTAGGCCGGGGTGGCGTCGAAGGGCACCCAGCCCACCTGGTTGAAGTAGACCTCCGTCCAGGCGTGCAGGTTCCGGTTGGTCAGGGTGTACGTGCCGTTGTCGGAGTTGCTGCCGTTGGCGAAGCCGAACGCCACCCGGGCCGGGATGCCGGCGGCCCGGACCAGCCACGTCATCGCGGCGGCGTACTGCTGGCAGAAGCCGACCTTGGTGTCGAGGAAGTCGACGATCTCCCGCCCGCTCGTGCCGCCCTTGGTGCTCAGCGAGTAGGTGAACCCGTTGTCCGAGGAGAAGTGCTCGTAGATCGCGCGGACCTTGTCGTACTCGGTGTCCTTGCCCCGCACCAGCGAAGAGACCAGTTCCTCCACCTCGGGCACCGGCGGCGGCGTGGGATGCAGGCGTCGTACGGCGTGGTCGGCCGGCAGCGGCAGGGAGCGCCGCAGGGCGGCCGGTGTGTACGCCGAGCGCACGTAGTCGAACGAGTAGCGCTTGTCGCGCGAGTTCTCCCGCTGGGAGAAGACGACCTGCAGGCTCGGGTCGTACGCCCAGTTTCCGCTCAGGTCCTCGGTGCGCACCGGCTCGGTGTAGACCGGCAGCAGCGGCATGGAGAGGTTCTTCGTCACCTCGACCGTGGCCCGGTACGTCCGCTGCTCGACGCCGCGCGCGGACTGCGCCGGCAGGTCGTCCACCGGGCGCCCGGTGGGGGTGCCCTCCCGGAAGCCGCTCGGGGTGAGCTTGTCGGCCACCCCGAAGCGCAGGTAGAAGGGGTTGGGCTCGTTCGTGGTGACCTTGACCAGGTCGGCGACCTCGGACTGGTTGAGCTGTCCGCTCAACGCCGCGAACAGGTCGATCCGGCCGGTGCCACCCTGCCCGGGGCGACCGTTGCCGTTGCCGTTGCCCGAACCGGCGCCCAGCGTGTCCAGCAGCCCGCCCGTCATTCCCGGCACGGCCAGCGGCAGCACCACGGCCAGCGCCACGCCCACCGCCGCCAGCCGCCGGCCGGCGGCGGCCAGCGGCGAGGCCTCCCAGACGTCGACGTCGCGCCCGTCGCCGGTGAACCGCCGGCCGAACCGGCGGACCCGGTCGACGTTGTCGGTCACCAGCAGCCAGAGGAAACCGGCCGCGCCGACGACGAACGGCACCGCCGGGACGCTGTCCACGTAGACCGCGACGGGCACCGAGTAGATCGCCAGCATCGGCAGGCCCGCCAACGCCGGGCGCCGCAGCCCGACGGTGAGCACGTCGACCACCACGGCCACCCCGCCGACACCGAGCACCGTGACGAACAGCAGGGGATCGGTGTCGGGCACCTTGACGCCGTAGGAGCGCATGTCCTCCAGCGAGCGGCCGAGCAGCTCGCCGAAGTGCGTGAAGGTCGACGGGGTGGGCACGATGCCCAGCAGTTCGGCGCCGCTGGGGAAGAGCCAGGTCAGGCCCAGCGTCAGACCGGCCAGCATGCCCAGCGCCTGGCCCCAGAGCGGCACCCGCGCCAGCCGGGTGAGCGCGGCCACGGCGGCGACCACCGCCACCGCGATGGTCGCCTGGACCAGCCACGTCCAGCGTTCGAAGATGGCCGACAGCGGCGCGGCCGCGAGCAGCGTCGCCGCCGCGGCCACGAAGCCCAGGTTCCGGTGGGCGATCATGAGGGGACCCTTCCGTTCATCGCATCCCGCCTGCCACCGTCTCGGCCATGGCCGCCCGTAGCGCGAAGCCCTGCGAGCCGCGGGCCGCCTGCGGCCAGAGCGCGGGCAGCAGCGTGCCGTGGTCGGCCCCGATGACCCGCCAGCCGCTCTGCAACATGGCCAGCGCGGCGGCGCCGTGCGCGTGGTCGGCCTCGGCCCGGGCCCTGGCGGGCAGGTTGAGCCAGGTGGAGCTGTCGAGCAGGAAGCCGACGCAGGTGGCGCCGTTGCCCCGCAGCCCGGCCAGCAGTTCGGCCTCGGCGGTGCTCAACGAACCGAACAGTCCGATGACCAGGCCGCCGTCCGACCGTTGCCGGACCCGCTGCACCAGGGTGGTGAGCTCGCCCTTCTTGTCGAGCCGCACCTCGGCGAGGTGGTCGAGGAGCACCCCGTCACCGGACGCCTCGGACGCGTCCACGTCCGCGCCGGAACCGGTGACCAGACGTAGTTTGTAGCCGGCCTGGCGCAGGTGCACGGCGATGCTGGCCGCGGCGGAGACCGCCCACTCGAAGGAGGCCGTCGGCCCGTCGCCGCGGTGGCCGTACGCGCGGGTGTCCAGCACGACGGTGGCCCGGCTCTCCCAGGGCTGTTCCTCCCGGCGCACCATCAGCTCACCGGTGCGCGCGGTCGACTTCCAGTGCACGCGGCGCAGGTCGTCGCCCATCCGGTACTCCCGGGTGGCGGCGTCGTCCTCGCCGTGTACGGCGACCGAGCGGGCCCGGCTGTCGCCGCTGCCGGCGTACTCGCCGGGCAGGCGTACCGAGGGCAGCGGGGTGACCTGCGGGATGACGGTCAGGTGGTCGGTGCTCGGGAAGGCGCGGCTCAGCTCGCACAGCCCGAACGGGTCGGTCATCCGGACCACGAGCGGGCCCACCTCGTAGCGGCCGCGCACGTCGGCGCGCACGGTGTAGGCCACCGAGCTGGCCTGGTGGGCGCCGAGGCGCTCCAGCACCACCCGCGGCCGGCTGCCCAGCGCGTACGGCAGCCGGTCCTCCAGCAGCAGGGTGCCGGTGGGCAGCCGGGACATGTTCTGCAACCGCAGCACCACCCGGGAGCTCGCCCCGACGGGCACCCGGTGCGGGTCCAGCGACCGGTTGCAGGCCAGCTTGTAGCGGCTGCGCCCCACGTAGGCCGCGGCCAGCAGCGGCAGGATGGCCAGCAGCACGGCCACCCGGAGCAGGTCCTTCTCGCCGAGGATGCCGGCCGAGACCGCCGCCGCGACCGCGGCCGCGAGGAACGAACGGCCGCGGGTGGTCAGCCCTCGCAGCCCGTCGCGCACGTCACCGCCTCCGCGGCTCGTACGCGGCTCGGCCGTTGCCCTCACCCGGCGGGCGGGTGTCGTACGGGGAGCGCCCCCGGTCGTGCGGCAGCGGCAGCCGGTGCACCAGCTCGGAGACGATCGCGTCGGTCGTGCGGCGGGCGAGCTGGGCGTCGGCGGTCGGGATGATCCGGTGCGCCAGCACCGGCACGGCCAGCACCTGCAGGTCGTCGGGGAGCACGTAGTCGCGCTCCTCCAGGGCGGCCACCGCGCGGGCGGTGCGCAACAGCTGGAGGGTGGCCCGGGGGGAGGCGCCCAGACGCAGGTCGGGGGCCTCGCGGGTGGCCGTGACCAGGTCGATCGCGTACTGCTTGACGGCGTCGGCGACGTGCACCTGCCGGACGTGGGCGATCAGCTGCCGCACCGTGTTGGCGTCGGAGACCGGGCGCAGCTCGTCGAGCGGGTCCGTGGCGCCGTGCCCGTCCAGCATCGCCAGCTCGGCGGTCGGGTCCGGGTAGCCCATCGCGATGCGGGCGGTGAACCGGTCGCGCTGCGCCTCGGGGAGGGGATAGGTGCCCTCCATCTCGATCGGGTTCTGCGTCGCGATGACCATGAACGGCGTCTGGAGGTGGTAGGTGACGCCGTCGACGGTGACCTGGCGCTCCTCCATGCACTCCAGCAGCGCGGACTGGGTCTTCGGCGAGGCCCGGTTGATCTCGTCGCCGACGACCAGGTTGGCGAAGACCGCGCCGGGGCGGAACTCGAAGTCGTGCGTCTCCTGGTTGTAGACGCTGACCCCCGTGACGTCGCTGGGCAGCAGGTCGGGGGTGAACTGGATGCGGCGCACGGAGCAGTCGATCGAGCGGGCCATCGCCTTGGCGAGCTTGGTCTTGCCGACGCCCGGCACGTCCTCGATGAGCAGGTGGCCCTCGGCGAGCAGGACGGCCAGGGCGAGCCGTACGGTGGCGGACTTGCCCTCGATGACCTGCTCGATGTTCGACACGATGGCTTCGCTGGCGGCGCGGAACTCGTCGTGCGGCAACCGGCCGCCCACCTCGTCCCAGGTCTGTTGTGTCACGGGCCTCCTCCTCGTCGCCGGACGGCAGCTCTGTATAGAGCAGCTGGACCCGCCATAGGGTTCGCGACGCCAAGCCTCGTCTGCCGCAGAAATCTCACTGGTCTCTCAGGCTAACCATGTTTGTCGCTGTCGCCGACCCCCGCAGGTAGACGGTCGGTTACGCAGCGAATAATCGCCGGGTCGGGGGATCCGGCGGTCGCCCTCGGTGCCGGTCATGATGACGGGGCGCTGCCGCGGCGCGGGCGTCCGGGCCCGCCCGTCCCGCCCCGTGGTGGCGGGCGACGCGCGGGACCGGACGGCGGGGTACACTCCCGGTCATGGCCGGATTCTTCCTGCTTCTTACCGGGCCGTGCTGATGCGCTGACGCGCGACAGCACGGCGGCCCCTCCTGCGCGAGGGGCTTTTTTGTGCCCTCCGCCGGACGCCCCGGCGGGCGGCCCCGGCACGGCGTCGGCCCTCGGACGGCGCGGCGCCGGCGCAGAGACCCGAGCCGTACGACATGACCGCGCCGAGCGAGGTCAGCACCCAGCCCGGCCGTGGCGCGGCCGGCGGCGACGAGCGAAGCGAGGAGACGCCATGAGTGAGGCAGCACCGGCCGACATTCCCCCGTTCCGGTACACCGCGGCCCTGGCCGAGGAGATCGAACTGCGCTGGCAGGACGTCTGGGCGCGGGAGGGGACGTTCCACGCCCCGAACCCGACCGGCCCGCTGGCCGACCCCGGTCACCCGCGCGCCGGGGCGGAGAAGCTGTACGTCCTGGACATGTTCCCGTATCCCTCGGGCGCGGGCCTGCACGTCGGCCACCCCCTGGGCTACATCGGCACCGACTGCTACGCCCGCTACCAGCGGATGGCGGGGCGCAACGTGCTGCACGCGATGGGCTTCGACGCGTTCGGCCTGCCCGCCGAGCAGTACGCGGTGCAGACCGGCACCCATCCGCGGACCACGACGGTGGCGAACATCGAGCGCTACAAGGCGCAGCTGCGCCGGCTGGGCCTGGCCCACGACGAGCGCCGCTCGGTGGCCACCATCGACACCGACTTCTACCGCTGGACGCAGTGGATCTTCCTGCAGGTCTACAACTCCTGGTACGACACCGGGGCGGGGCGGGCCCGCCCGATCGCCGAGCTGATCGCCGAGTTCGAGGGCGGCAACCGGCCGACCCCCGACGGGCGGCCGTGGGCGCAGCTGTCCGTCGCCGAGCGCCGGGCCGTCGTCGACGACCACCGGCTGGCGTACGTCTCGCAGGCGCCGGTCAACTGGTGCCCGGGGCTGGGCACGGTGCTGGCCAACGAGGAGGTCACCGCCGACGGCCGCTCCGAGCGGGGCAACTTCCCGGTCTTCAAGCGCAACCTGAAGCAGTGGATGATGCGGATCACCGCGTACGGCGACCGGCTGCTGGACGACCTGGACACGCTGGACTGGCCCGAGCCCATCAAGCTGATGCAGCGCAACTGGATCGGCCGCTCCACCGGCGCGCACGTCGACTTCCCGACCACCGTCGCCCCGATCCGGGTGTTCACGACCCGGCCGGACACCGTCTTCGGCGCCACGTACATGGTGCTGGCCCCCGAGCACGAGCTGGTCGACGCGCTGGCGCCGACCGCCTGGCCCGAGGGGACGAAGGACGCGTGGACCGGCGGGCACGCCAACCCGCGCGCCGCCGTGGAGGCGTACCGCAAGGCGGCGGCGGCCAAGACCGACGTCGAGCGGCAGGCCGACACGAAGGAGAAGACCGGCGTCTTCGTCGGGGCGTACGCCACCAACCCCGTCACCGGCGGGCGGATCCCCGTCTTCATCGCCGACTACGTGCTGGCCGGCTACGGCACCGGCGCGATCATGGCGGTGCCCGGCCAGGACGAGCGGGACTGGGCCTTCGCCGAGGTCTTCGAGCTGCCGATCGTGCGTACCGTGCAGCCGGCGGAGGGCTTCGACGGAAAGGCGTACACCGGGGAGGGCCCGGCGATCAACAGCGCCGCGCCCGAGCGCGGCCTGGACCTGAACGGCCTGGGGGTGGACGAGGCCAAGGCCCGGATCATCGAGTGGCTGGAGGCCAACGGGCACGGCACCGGCGCGGTGACCTACCGGCTGCGCGACTGGCTGTTCTCCCGGCAGCGCTACTGGGGCGAGCCGTTCCCCATCGTCTACGACGAGACCGGGGCGGCCATCGCCCTGCCCGAGGAGATGCTGCCGGTCGAGCTGCCCGAGGTGGACGACTTCTCGCCGCGCACGTTCGACCCGCAGGACGCCGCCAGCAACCCGGAGACGCCGCTGTCGCGCCGGCGGGACTGGGTCGAGGTGGAGCTGGACCTGGGCGACGGCCCGAAGCGCTACACCCGCGAGACCAACGTGATGCCGCAGTGGGCTGGCTCGTGCTGGTACGAGCTGCGCTACCTGGACCCGACGAACTCGCGGCGTTTCGTCGACGCCGAGAACGAGGCGTACTGGATGGGGCCGCGCGGCGAGGGTGACTGCGGGGGCACCGACCTGTACGTCGGCGGCGCCGAGCACGCCGTGCTGCACCTGCTGTACGCGCGGTTCTGGCACAAGGTGCTGTACGACCTGGGCCACGTCTCCTCGTTCGAGCCGTTCCGCAAGCTGTTCAACCAGGGCATGATCCAGGCGTACGCGTACACCGACGCCCGGGGCGCCTACGTGCCGGCCGAGGAGGTCGCCGAGCGCGACGGCGGCTTCTACCTGGGCGACGCGGCGGTCAAGCGCGAGTACGGCAAGATGGGTAAGTCCCTGAAGAACGTGGTCACGCCCGACGAGATGTGCGCCGCCTACGGGGCGGACACCTTCCGTGTCTACGAGATGTCGATGGGCCCGCTGGAGGTGTCCCGCCCGTGGGAGACCCGGGCGGTGGTCGGGGCGTACCGGTTCCTGCAGCGGGTCTGGCGGGCGGTCGTCGACGAGCAGACCGGCGCGCTGCGGGTCACCGACGCCCCCGCCGATCCCGCGACCCGGCGGCTGCTGCACAAGGTGATCGACGGGGTCCGGGGCGACATGGAGGCGATCCGGTTCAACACCGCGATCGCCAAGCTGATCGAGCTGACCAACGGGCTGACCCGGCTGGCGGAGACCCCGCGCGAGGTGGCCGTGCCGCTGGTGCTGATGCTGGCGCCGTTCGCCCCGCACGTGGCCGAGGAGCTGTGGCGGCGGCTGGGGCACGATACCTCCCTGACGTACGCGGACTTCCCGACCGCCGACCCGGCGCTGCTGGTGGCGGAGACGGTGACCTACCCGGTGCAGATCAACGGCAAGGTGCGGGGCCGCGTCGAGGTCCCCGCCGACGCGTCCGAGGAGACCGTCCGCGCGGCGGCCCTGGAGGCGGTGGCCGGTTCGCTGGCCGGCAAGGAACCCCGCAAGGTCATCGTCATCAAGGGCCGCATGGTCTCCGTCGTGGCCTGACCCAGCTCCCGCGTCGATCATGCAGTTGTGGTGGGGGACGAAGTCCTCGGACCCGGACGAGCCGGGCACCACGACTGCATGATCGACGCGCCTGACCGGGTCAGGGGTCGCGGCGGTGGGTGAGGGTCAGGGCGGTCAGGGTCGCGGCCACGGACCAGGCGGCCAGGGTCAGCCAGGCGCCCGGGACGGTGGCCGGGTACGGGTCCGGGTTGAGGACGTCGGGGTGCACCTCGATCAGTCGCAGCCAGGCGGTCAGCGGCAGGGCGTTGTACAGCTCGGCGATCCACCGGTGCTCGTCGCTGTCCACCGTCATCGGCACCAGCACGAGCACCGACGTGGCCGCGGCCACGGCCCCGGCGGCGTGTCGGGTGAGCGCGCCCAGACCCATCCCGACCAGCGCGCACACGGGCACCAGCACGGCGCTCGCCGCGACGGCGCGCAGCACGCCCGGCTCGCCGATCGACCAGCCGGCGCCCCGGTCGGCGAGGATCGCCTGGGACACCCAGAACGAGGTCGCCGCGGTGACCGTGCCGAACACGAGCATGACCCCGGCCAGTACGGCGGCCTTCGCCGCGACCACCGCGCGGCGGGCCGGGACGGCGGCGAACGTGGCCCGGATCAGCCCGCTCTGGTGCTCGCCGACGATCGTCAGCGCGCCGATGGTGGCCGAGACGAGGATCAGCAGCAGGTAGCCGGCCTCGGGGAAGGCGTCGCGCACCGGCCCGTACAGGCGGAACATCTCCCGGCGCCCCTCGGGATACGCCGGCCAGTTCCGGTGGTCGGCGAGGCTGGCGTTGACGCTGACCCCGACCACGAACAGGTAGACCAGCGGCAGCGTCCAGCGGGTCGAGCGCAGCGACCAGAGTTTGATCCACTCGGCGGCCAGCAGGTCGCGGAAGCGGGCCGGCGCCCCGGTCACGGCGGGTCGGCGGGTCGGCGCGGTCACGGCGGTCATCGGGTCGCCTCCCCGGCGAGATACTCGACGCTGTCGGCGGTGAGTGCCATGAAGGCCTCCTCCAGCGAGGCGGTACGGGTGGTCAGTTCGTGCAGCCCGACGCCGTGGGCGAGCGCGAAATCGCCGATCCGCGCGGCCGTCAGGCCGGTCACGACGAGCGCCCCGGCGTCGTCCGGTCGGACGTGCGCGCCCTCGGCCGTGAGTACGGCGGACAGCGTCGCCCGGTCGGGCGTACGGACGGTCACGGCGGCCCGGGTGCTCCCGGCGGCGAACTCGGCGAGGCTCTGCTCGGCGATCAGCCGGCCCCGGCCGACCACCACGAGCCGGTCGACACAGTTCTGCATCTCGCTCATCAGGTGGCTGGAGACGAAGACCGTGCGCCCCTCGGCGGCCAGCCGCCGGAACAGGTCCCGTACCCACCGCACCCCCTCCGGGTCGAGGCCGTTGAACGGCTCGTCGAAGAGCAGTACGGGCGGGTCCCCGAGCAGCGCGGCGGCGATCCCGAGCCGCTGCCGCATGCCGAGCGAGAAGCCGCCGATGCGCCGCCGTGCGACAGCGGACAGGCCCACCTCCCCCAGCACCTCGTCGACCCGGGCGCGCCCGAGGCCGTTGCTGCGGGCCAGGGCCGACAGGTGGGCGACGGCGCTGCGCCCGCCGTGCACGTCCCCGGCGTCGAGCAGCGCGCCGGCGTGGCGCAGCCCGCGCGGCCGGTCGGCGAACCGGACCCCGTCCACGGTGACGGTGCCGCTGGTCGGTGCGGTGAGCCCGATGATCATCCGTAGCGTGGTGGACTTGCCGGCCCCGTTGGGGCCCAGGAACCCGGTCACGTGGCCGGGGCGCACGGTCAGGGTGAGGTCGTCGACGGCCGTCGTGCGGCCGTACCGTCTCGTCAGGGCGTTCAGTTCGATCACTTCACCCACGCTGCCGGGCGCCGGGCGGCGGGGCGTCGCCCCGGCGGCCACACCCGGCGGCCGGTGACCCGCCCCGGGGCGTACGCCCGTGGGCCGATGCCGGGCGGCGGCGGGCTGGCTACCGTGTGCGGCATGGATGCGACCGCACCGCCGCCGCGCCGCGCCCCGGCGCTGGTGCGGGCGGTGCTGCCCTGGATCGGCGTCGCGGTGCTGCCGGTCGCCGTGCTCATGGCCCCGGTCGTGGCGTCGAGCCGCAACGGCGTGGGGTTCGGCGACTGGTGGCTCTCCGAGCGCTACCTGGTGCCGCTGCTGGCCGTGGCACCGCCCGCCGGCCTGCTGCGGCGCCGGCCGGTGCTGGCCCTGGCGCTGATGCTCGTCGCGGCGTGCGTGGTCACCGTGGCCGTCAACGTCCCGGAGGACGGCTACCTGGCCGACATCTGGTACGCGCAGTTCCTGGCGGTGGACACGGTGGCGGGGCTGATCGCGGCGAGGAGGTCCCGCCGCGTCTCGGTGCCGGTGGCCGTCGTGGTGCTCGCCGTGCAGATCACCGCGAGCTTCGCGAACCCCTCGACCGACCCGGTGAGCCGCGCCATGATCTCCGTGCTGGCGGTCGTCACCGCGTGGACGGTCGGCAACTCGGTGCGGGCCCGGCGCGGCTACGCCGAGGCGCTGCGGTCGCACGCCGCCGCCGAGGCGGTCACCGCCGAGCGGCTGCGCATCGCCCGCGAGCTGCACGACATGGTCGCGCACAGCATCGGGGTGATCGCCATCCAGGCCGGCGTGGGGGTCCGGGTCATCGACACCCAGCCGGCGCAGGCGCGCGCCGCGCTGGCCACCATCGAGGCGACCAGCCGCGACACCCTGGCCGGCCTGCGGCGTACGCTCGGCGCGCTGCGCCGCCCGCAGTCGGAGTCGGCGTCGCTGGATCCGACGCCCGGGCTGGACGACCTCGACCGGCTGGTCGCCGCCGCCGCCGACGCCGGGGTGCGGGTGGACCTGCGGCGCGGCGGCGAACGACGGCCGGTCCCGGCCGAGGTCGACCTCGCCGCGTTCCGGATCGTGCAGGAGGCGCTCACCAACGTGGTACGACACGCGGGCAGCGACCGCTGCCGGGTCACCGTCACACAGACCCCCGACGAGGTCGCCGTGGAGGTCGTCGACGACGGTCGGGGCGGCGCGGTCGGCGGCGAGGGGCACGGCATCGTGGGCATGCGGGAACGCGTCGCCCTGGCCGGCGGCCGGTTCCACGCCGGACCGCGCCCGGAGGGCGGCTTCCGGGTGGCGGCGTCGCTGCCGGTGCCGCCGGCGGCATCACCGGCGGGGCTGCCGGGGCCGACGGCGACGGCAACGGTGGCACCACCGGTGTCGCCGGCGGCGGTGGAGCCGGCCGGGTCACGGACCGGGACGGGGGAGCGGTGAGCGTCCGGGTGCTGCTCGTCGACGACCAGCCACTGGTCCGCGCCGGCCTGCGGGTGCTCATCGCCGACGCCCCCGACATCGACGTCGTCGGCGAGGCGGGTACGGGGGCCGAGGCGGTGCGGCTGGCCCGCGAGGTCGTGCCGGACGTGGTGCTGATGGACCTGCGGATGCCCGGCATGGACGGCATCCAGGCCACCCGCGCGATCACCGCGCACGGCGGCGCCACCCGCGTCCTCGTGCTCACCACCTTCGACGACGACGAGCACGTGCACGCCGCGTTGCGCGCCGGCGCGAGCGGGTTCCTGGTCAAGGACATGGCGCTGGACGACATCCTCGGCGCGGTCCGGGTGGTCGCCGCCGGGGACGCGCTGATCGCCCCCGGGGTCACCCGCCGGCTCATCGCCGAGTTCGCCCGCCGGCCGACCCCCGCCGCCCCGACCCGGGCCCTCGACGGCGTCACCGAGCGGGAGCGCGAGGTGCTGACGCTCGTCGGCCGGGGCCTGTCCAACGGCGAGATCGCCGCCGAGCTGGTGATCAGCGCGGCCACCGCCAAGGCGCACGTGGCCCGGCTGTTCAGCAAGCTGGGCGCCCGCGACCGGGTGCACCTCGTCATCGCCGCCTACGAGGCCGGGCTGGTCTCCCCGGCGGGATGAGGCACGCGACCGGACGCGCTCGGGGCGCTCAGCGCAGCGCGGCCGCCACCACCGGGCGGTGCTCGCCCAGCCAGTCGTACCAGCGGCGCACCGTGTCGGAGACCCCCGCGTCGCGGAGCCGGCACATGGCCGGATCGCCCCGCTCCGCGCCGGCCGCGATCCCGCGCCAGGTCCCGTCGATCTGGGCGAGCATCACGTCGACCAGTTCGGCGCGGGGCAGCGCGGGCGACCCCGGGCCGGCCGCCTCGTAGGAGTCGCAGAACAGCCGGGCGCGCCGGCCCAGCTCCACCGGGTCGGCTGCCGGCCCCACCGCCGCCCAGTGCCAGGCGGCGAAGGCGACGTCCTCGACCCGCCGGCCGGGCGCGGCCAGGTCCCAGTCGATCAGCGCCACGGGCAGCGGGCCGGCGGGAGCGTCCCGGTACACCGTGTCCTTGGGGGACAGGTCGCGGTGGCAGACCGTCTCGGCGTCGCCGGCCAGCGGGCTGCCCGCGCAGGCGTCGTGCAGCCGCCGGAGCAGCTCGGCCAGCCGGGTCAGCGCCGGGTCGGCGAAGTACGCCGGATCCTCCCTGTCCCGCCACGGCACCCGGCCGTCGACGTGGCTGAGCACCTGCCGACCCCGCTCGTCCGTGCCGAGGTGGCGGGGCGCGACGTCCGCGCCCACCCGCTCCAGGTGCCGCAGCAGCGCGGCGACGAACTCGGCGTTCTCCGGCGGCGTACGCCGGACGGTGTCGCCGACCCGGACCACCTCGGCGATGAAGCCGCCCCGCAGCCGCTCCTCGGCGGCGATCGGGTCGACGCGACCGGTGGCGCCGGCCGGCTGCCGCCCCTCGTGTTCCGGCCCCGTGGCCCCGCCGGCTCCGGGCGATCCGCCGCGCACCGCCGGCCTCAGCTCGGCCCGAGCCGGCGCTGTCGCTCGGCGCGCCACCAGCGGCGGATCAGCACGATGCTGGCGATCAGGCCGAGCGCGGCCGGGGCGGCGCCGAACCAGTTGACGTCGCCCGGGGAGGTGACCGCCGCGCCGACCGCCGCGTAGCCGAACGCCGTGGGCGCGGAGGCGATCACGCTGCCGGCGAGGAACGGCAGCACCCGGGCGCCGGTGGTGCCGTAGCCGTAGCTGACCAGTCCGAAGCCGGCGATCGGCAGCAGCCGTACGGTGATCACGCCGAGCACGCTCTGCCGGGCGAACCAGCCGTCCAGCCGCGCGAGCCGGCCGCGCACCCGCTCGGCGACGAACTCCCGGCCGAGGAGCCGACCCACCGTGAAGCCCAGTGCCGCCGCGAGCAGAGCCGCGCCCAGCGCGTACGCGGCGCCCTCCAGCGCACCGAAGATCGCCCCGGAGGCGAGGGTGATGAAGGTCCGGGGGACCAGCGCGACCAGCAGCAGTGCCCCGCCGAGGACCGCCGCCACGGGGGCGAGGGGGCCCAGCCGGTCGGCCAGCCGGGGCAGTTCCCGCATCTCGGGCATGGGTACGACGAGCAGCACCGCCCCGAGGCTGGCCAGCAGGAGCAGCAGCAGGGCGAACCGGACGGCCGACGGTTGCCGCAGCAGCCGTCGGACGGCCAGGATCATGCCCGGGCGGCGGCGGCCACCGCGGCGCGGCGCTCGGCGCGCAGCCGGTCCGGCCAGCTGTCGTCCAGCGGCGGGAGCTGGTGCGCGCCGGTGGCCCAGCGCAGCAGCAGGTCTGCCAGGGCGGGGTTGCGGGCCAGGGCGGGGCCGTGCGAATACGTGCCGAGCAGCTTGCCCCGCCACGCGCCCTCGGTGGCGCCGTCGTTGCCGACTCCGGCGGTGACCCGGGCCAGTGGGGAGACCCCCGGGCCGAGGTGGGTGCGCCCGCCGTGGTTCTCGAACCCGGTCAGGGCCGGGATGCCCAGCCGCGGGTCGATGTCGCCGGCCAGCTCGCCGACGGCACGGTTCGGGCCCCGGTCGGAGGAGAAGTCGAGCAGCTCCAGCCCGGCGCAGAGGGTGCCCTTGGCGAAGAAGGAGGTGCCGAGGAGCTGGTAGCCGGCGCAGACACCGAACACGACCGAGCCCTGGGCGACCGCCCGGTGCAGGCCGCCGTCGGCGAGCAGCCGCTGCGCGCCGAGTGCCTGCGGGCCGTCCTCGCCGCCCCCGATGAGGTAGATGTCGGCGGTGGAGGGCAGCCGCTCATCGGAGCGCACCTCCAGCACCTCGACCGGGAAGCCGCGCTGGCGCGCCCGGCGCGCGAGGATCAGCGCGTTGCCGCGGTCACCGTAGGTGGAGAGCAGGTCGGGGTAGATCCAGACGATGCGCAGGCTCTCAGTTGACACGGTCCAACTCCGCTCGGATGTCCTGGAAGGCGGTGTAGTTCGCGATGACCTCCAGGCGCCCCGGGGGCACCGACCGGACGGCGTCGCCGAACGTCCGCACGTGCTGGAAGGGCACGTCGTTGACCTCCAGCCGGACCGCGAGGTCGTACGCGCGGTCGCCGGTGATCAGCACCTGCCGGCCCCGTAGCGGGGCGAAGTCGACGTCGAAGAGCCACGAGGTGTCCAGCCCGTCGGGGTCGCGGGCGTTGATGGAGAGCAGTGTCGGGGCGACGTCGGCCATGTCGAAGGCCTCCAGCCAGCTGGCCGGGTTCTTCGCCAGCAGCAGCCGGATGTTGCGCCCGTCCCGGTCGACCTGCGCGTAGCGGCCCGCGACGGAGCTGACGGTGCCGAGCTGGAGCACCGCGTCCACGGGGCGGACGCCGAACTCGGCGGCGACGGCCAGCGCGGTCGCGGCGTTGCCGATGTTGACCTTGCCGGGGAGCTGGAGCTTGACCTTGTGCCAGGCGCCGGTCGGGTCGACCACGCCGTCGTCCTCGACCGTCCACTGCGGCTCGGGCCGGCGCAGCGGACAGCCGCTGCACCACCACTGGCCGCCGGAGCGCTGGATGGTGGAGCCGCACTCGGGGCAGACCCAGGAGTCGTCGTGCCAGCGCTGCCCGGCGCTGAACCAGGTGACGTGCGGCGGGGCGATGCGGTGGTCGTGGTTGGGCGGCGGGGTCGCGGCCCACACCACCATCGGGTCGTCGGCGTTGGCGACGATGCGGACGTCGGTGTGCCGGACCAGCGCCGCGCGCCAGAGCTGCGCCATCATGGCGACCTCCTTGGCCCGGTCGAGCTGGTCGCGGGAGAGGTTGAGCAGCGCCACCACGTGCGGCTCGGTGGCGTCGAGCACCTGGGCGAGGTAGTGCTCGTCCACCTCCAGCACCGCGTAGGGGGTGCTGCCGGCCTTGGCGAGCGCCGAGGTGTGTCCGGTCGGCATGTTGGCGCCGAACGAGTTGGTGGCGACGCGCCCGAGCACGCCGACCGCCGCCGCGGTGAGCCGGGTGGTGGTGGTCTTGCCGTTGGTGCCGGAGATCAGCGCGATGGCGCGCCCGGCCGACAGGTGGGCCAGCAGGTCCGGGTCGATCTTCAGGCCGATCCAGCCGCCGATGACCGATCCGTCACCGCGCCCCGCGGCCCGCGACAGCGCCGCGGCGGTCCGCGACACCGAGCTGGCCACCTTTGCCCGCAGGGGCATCTTCGCGTCCGTCACCCGAGCGAGGTTACCGGACCGGCGACCCCGCCAGATCGCCGCCGACGGCGAACCGTTCGGCCGGGGTGCCTCGGCGGGGTGGTCGGCGCTGTCCGGCCGGACGGAGTCGATCTATGTCGGAAAGCGGACGGGCCCGGGGGCGCCGCGGCCCTCCACTCCGCTCCACCCCCGTTGACGTGCGGTTTTGCGCGCCTATAGGCCGCGCCACGCGGGCGAATCTGGTTGCGGGTGGAGGGAAGTGGAGTAGAGTGGGGCGCAATGGTGAGGCCGGGAGGCCCACCGGCCCGGGGGGTCAGCGGCGCCGCGAACGCCGCTCAAGGGCGAGGGGGTTGGGCCGATGTTTCTCGGCACCCACACCCCGCGCCTGGACGACAAAGGCCGGTTGATCCTTCCGGCGAGGTTCCGGGACGAGTTGGCGGGGGGTGTCGTGATAACCAAAGGGCAGGACCGCTGCCTCTACGCCTTCCCGATGCCCGAGTTCCAGCGGATCGCGGAGCAGTTGCGCGCGCAGCCGATGACGAACAAGGCGGCCCGAGCCTACAGCCGGGTCTTCTTCGCCAGCGCGCACGACGAGGTGCCCGACAAGCAGGGCCGGGTGACGATCCCGGCCCACCTGCGGGCCTACGCCGCTCTCGACCGGGACCTGGTCGTGATCGGCGCGAGCACCAGGGTGGAGATCTGGGACAAGGCTGCCTGGGAGACCTACCTCGCGGAGAGCGAAGACGACTTCGCCGACATCGAGGAGGGGGTGCTGCCCAGCGGTCTGTAGGGCGTGACGACGCCCGACGTACTGCGAGATCTCCACCCGCTTTCGAGTTCCTGGCACCCCTTCCCCGGTGCCAGGCGCACGATCCGATCGGAGGGCCGCGGCCTCCGACGGGCGGGAGCGGATGGGGATCTGGCGGTACGACGGCACGGCGTCGTCCGACGACGGACGCATGAAGGACGAAGGTTCAACACCAGTGGGGGTCGACATGGGGGAGCTACGCGGCACGCACGTGCCGGTGCTGCTCGAGCGGTGTCTCGAGTTGCTGGCCCCCGCGCTGGGCCGGGGCGGACGGACGGTCCACGTCGACGCGACGCTGGGGCTGGCCGGGCACGCCGAGGCGGTGCTCGAGGCGCATCCGGAGACGGTGCTGATCGGGCTCGACCGGGACACCGAGGCGCTCGCCCACGCACGCGTCCGGCTGGCCCGCTTCGCCGACCGGGTCCATCTCGAGCACGCCGTCTACGACGAGTTGCCCGAGGTGCTCGACCGGCTGGGCTACCCGGGGATCGACGGGATTCTGTTCGATCTGGGGGTCTCCTCCCTGCAACTCGACGCGCCCGACCGCGGGTTCGCCTACGCGCAGGACGCCCCGCTGGACATGCGGATGGACCAGACCCGGGGGGTGACCGCCGAGGAGGTGGTCAACACCTACGCCCACCCGGACCTGGCCCGTGTGCTGCGGGTCTACGGCGAGGAGAAGTTCGCGGGCCGGATCGCCTCCGCGATCCTCCGCGAGCGCGAGCGGAGCCGGATCACCTCGTCGGCGCGGCTCGCGGAACTGGTCAGGGAGTCCATTCCGGCACCCGCCCGACGAACCGGGGGACACCCGGCCAAGAGAACGTTTCAGGCTTTACGGATCGAGGTAAACAAGGAGCTGGCAGCGCTGGAGACGGCGCTGCCGGCCGCGCTCGACAAGCTCAACGTGGGCGGCCGCATGGTGGTCCTGTCCTATCACTCGCTGGAGGACAGGCTCACCAAGGCGGCGCTCAGCGACCGGGTCCGCAGCAAGGGCCCGGTCGACCTCCCGGTCGAACTGCCCGGGTCCGGTCCGACGTTCCGGCTTCTCAGCCGGGGCGCCGAACTGCCCGGGGAGGTGGAGGTCGCCGCGAACCCGCGGGCCGCCTCGGTGCGGCTGCGGGCCGCGGAGCGGCTCGACCCGGACGCGGCGCAGCAGGGGCGTACCGACCGCGAACGGTACCGCCGGCGGGTGAAGGCAATGCACCAGCCAGGGGCGGGTGCCGGCGGATCCGACACGGATCCGACGGAACCCGGGGGACGGGACAGGGACGGACGAAGAGGGGGAGGGACATGACGATTGACAAGCGCGACCGCCGGGACGTGACCGGCGGCGGGCAGCGCGCACCGCGGTCGGGGGGCCGGACCACGGCGGAGCGGGCCACGCGCATCGGGACCGGCACGCCTCGGGCGGACCGGGCGACCCGGCAGGACGAGACTCGCGCCCGGGGGGCGCGCGAGTTCCCGACCCAGGGCAGTGCCGCGCTGCGGCCGGCCGAGCGGGAGAGCGCCGCCACGGTGCGTCCGCCCCGGCTGCGGGTGGCGCCACCGCCGCCGGTGAAGGTGCCGCGGGCGCCGTTCGCCGCGCTGGTGCTGGTGCTGGTGGTCGGCGGGGTGCTCGGCATCCTGCTGGTCAACACGAAGATCAACGAGAACGCCTTCCGCCTGGAGAAGCTCCAGGAGCAGCAGGCCAAGCTCGACGTGGAGCAGCAGCAGTTGAACAAGGAGATCGCCGACGCGGCGGCCCCGGGCAACCTGGAGGCGAACGCCCGCCGGCTCGGCCTCGTGGAGGCGGGCGAGCCGGCCTACATCCGGCTGCCCGACGGCAAGGTGATCGGTGTGCCGCAGCCGGCCGAGGGCCAGCCCTCGATCACCAGCCAGCAGGGCACGGGAGGCTGACGACAGTGCCGCCGAGATCGGACGAACCGCGTACCGGCGAGTTGGGGGGCGGTGGCATCTCCGACGCCCGGGCGTACACCCCGCGTGGGCGCACGGTGCGCGAGCAGCGCGCCGGGGGGCGCGCCGAGCGCGACGGCGACGTCGGTCCCGCCGAGCAGCGCCGGACGCCGCGCAGCACCCGCTCCGGCGACCCGTTCCGCCCCGCCCTGCAGGTGCTCGACGGCGGGCGCACGGGCGCCGGCCGGGCCGGCCGGCGGGAGGCTGCGGGCCGCTCAGGTGTCGTCCGTACCGTCACGCCCCGCGCGCCCCGCCACGACGACGATCCGCCGGGGCCGCGCCGCCGCACCGCCCCGCGCCCCGCGCGCCGGCCGGAGCGCCCCGCCGCCCGGCGGCCGTCGCGCAAGCCCTCCGAGCCGCCCCGGCTGGCCGGTGCCCCGGGTGGCCTGCGGGTGGGCTCCCTGCTCCC